>JAUNMD010000035.1 GCA_030531915.1 Pseudomonadota bacterium | reverse complement strand
AATGCACGCGCGTAACGCCACACACGAAAACGCGATAAATTTTTAGTATTTTCAGTGATAATGCGCGCCGCCCGAATACCACCGGCATTTTGCAAGATTGTGAACGCTTGATTTATTTTCATAAGTCAATTATAATCGCACTTATGAAAAAAGCAAAAGATATTCTGAACCCAAACACACTGTCGAAACTGGTTGTGGCGTTGGCTGCAATCCTGGTTGTTGTGGCAGTAATCGTCGTTATCGCCAGCCATATCAGTGGCCGTCCTGTTATCAAATCACGTCCGGCGGAATGCCGCGATGTTGTGGCCGTTGCATCGGGCGATACATTGTCCAAATTATTGATAAATCAGGGCCTGACCCACAATGATGTTGATGCAATCGCACGCGTATTGAAATCGGATGCGGCATTGACAACACTGCGCGCCGGCAATGACAAGATTGAATTTGTCCGCGCCGCCCAGGGCGAACCTGTATCGAAAATCGTCGTAATTCCGTCCCCATGGCGTCAGGTTGAATTGACATGTGGTGATGATGGCGCATGGGTTGCAAAAACCGTCGATATTGAACGTGATACGCGCGTTGTGTACAAGCGTGGTGAAATCACCGATGGCGACAGTTTCTATTTGGCGGGTATGCGCGCGGGGATTCCTGCGGGCATCTTGGCCGATGTGTATGATTTGTTGGCGTTTGAAATGGACTTTGAACGCGACGTGCGCGCGGGCCAGAAATTCTCGGTCTTGTACGAAGAAAACTTTTCCAACGGACAAAAAATCGACAATGGACGCGTTTTGGCCGTCCAGTTCGAGGCCCTGCGTGGTAACGTTAAAATGTATCGTTTCCGCAAGGCGGACGGGACATCTGGTTACTATGACGAAGATGGCAATGGCGCAATCAAATCATTAAAGCGCACGCCCATCAACAATGCAAAAATCACCAGCAGTTTTTCCGGCCGTCGCAAACACCCCGTATTGGGTTACACCCGTGCGCACAAGGGTGTTGATTTCCGCGCATCAACCGGCACACCAATTCCGGCCGCGGGTGCGGGTCGCGTTGTTGCACGTGGGTATAATCGTGGGCACGGTAATTATGTAAAAATCCGCCACAATGGGTCATACGAAACACTGTATGCGCACATGTCCAAATTTGCCAAGGGTGTCGGCGTTGGCACAACCGTGCGTCAGGGTCAAACGATTGGTTATGTTGGGTCAACCGGCCTGTCCACCGGCCCACATTTGCACTATGAAATTATCAAGAATGGTGCGCACGTAAATCCAATGACGGTAAAATTGCCCGCAATCAGCAATCTGGGTGCGGCGGACAAGAAGAAATTCTTGGAATATCGCAAGACCGTTGATGACGCAATGACGCGTTTGGCCGAAAAGCCCGATATGTTTATTCAGTTATAAAAAAAACGCCCGCACGGGCGTTTTTTTTATCGAGACAAAAACAAACTGCGGTTTGATTCCAAGAAATAACGCTTGTCCGGCATTGCGCACATAAATTGGCGCAGATAACGCAGCGAGTTTTCAATCATCTTGGTTTCCAATGTGTGTGCGTTTGCGGTTTCCATGCGCAATTTTTGCAGGCGCGCGGCGGTAAACACATTTGAACCAGCCGATGCCGCATTTGCGTTATATTTTATTTCCAACATAAAATTCTGGAAATATTTGTTGATAAAGTTCAGACGACGAACCTGTTCATCAATCTGGATGTATGGCAATACGCCCATGGCAACGATTGTGTTCAGTGTACCATTCTGGGCCATTTTTTCCGCCGCGGGCCAATCAATACTGCGCGGGGTGCGAACACCCACCTGATGCGCAACCGTGCCGTATACATCGATAATTTCGGGCATATCAATGCAATACGCCGTGTCCAGATTGTATTCGTTCTGGATTGACGATGCCATTGGCGACAGGCCGCACCCCAAATCCACAAACTTTATTCCGTCCGCCGATTTGCCGATTTTTTCGGACAAGAATTTAATACTTTCTGAAAAACGAATTGCATAGTGCAATGATTGCAATGGGACATCTTTGGCGCGATCAACGCAATTTGCGGGGAATGCATCAGATGCGGCCGTTCTGGAAATGATTTTCTGGCCCAATTCACCCAACAGTGGCTTAAATTCTGGACGGCGCACGGTTGACATCAACGCGCGATTCCATTCGTGCACAAATTGTTTCGTTTCTGGCGAAATCGGCGCAATATAGCGATTATATTTCTTTAATGCGGGTTCCAAGAATATACTGCACGACAGCGGTATATCCAGTGTTCCAAATGTCATATTCTTTGCACGTGGCATAATAAATTCCCCCTGTTGATGCTATCTGGTCTTGGCCAATTTAGTGTTAAAATCTTGGAATACGCGGTGCATCTGTTTGGCAATGTATGCCGCGGGCTGGTGCGCACCGACCAAAACATTATCGTTGATACCGTACGCCTGTATATCACCCGTCGCATCCAGATACGCGTATGCCGGCATATGCAGCGTGTTTATGTCCGCCGTATCAAACGCCATATTATTGTCACGTGCAATTTTACTGCACGCGTTTTTCACCTGTGCGGTTGCACAAAACAGCGGCACCGTCGTACAGTGCGGGAAATCCGGCACATCTTTGGCAAAATGATTTAATTCTGTGCCGTTCAGACGCAATGCCGTATACCCACACTTTTTATAGAAATTCATCGCCCCCAGCATTGATATCAAATCCATCGAAGACGCACCAAATCGCGCGGTACGTTCGGCGTTCTTTAACAACTTATGCCCGATGCCCGACTTTCTAAATTCTGGGCGTACGTACAGACCACGAATCGTTGCAACGCCCGCCATACAGTCCCCTTGGACAAAGCCAACCATATCAGCGTTCTGATATGCGGCATATGCAAAGTTATGCTTGCGACGACGCCATGCGGATTCCAAATCCTTTAACGCGGTTTTGCATTCGTCCAATGTCAATTTTTGATTATATGCCCCGTGAATTGATGCACAGCGCACAGACAAAAAATCGTCCCAAATGGACGCGTCTTGGTTAAACAATGGAATAATATCTATATCGTTCATAACAATCCTACTTATAATACAAAATTATTATTTTGTCAACAAATTAAATTGATAATTTCCAAAATTATCGTGGGTTGCGCCCTGCACCACAATTATGTCCGACGGCGCGGCGATTTGGCGTGTCAATTCTGGTGGGACAACCGTGTCTTTTTCGGCGACATAATGCGTTTGCGCGACATCTGGCAATGTTGTCATGTCCAATGAATTGGTCAGCGGGCTGTCACCAAAGTGCGTCGTCCACGACGTGTGATTCAATACACCTGCGATTGTAATCCAACGCCGGACATTGATTTCTGGGTGGCGTTCAATCACCAGTCCTGACACCATTGCCCCGCCCGAATAACCAATCAAGACAACGGGGTGCGTTGTCGCAACATGCGATATTGCGTCCGCCATACCGTCGACCACCGCCGGTGAAAAACGGCCGTCCGTCCAATCGTGACGCGTACATGCCGCCGACATTATAAACTGGCACGGGCGCGCCATATACACGACATTTTCGGCATCTGTACGCATGGCCAGATGTCGCGCAAACGTCCCGCGTGGTGTCGGGTCAGACGACGGGCGGCCATTTGTACGAAACGCGTGACCGTCCCCCTCTATGAAAACATAGATTGGCGCGGCGGGATCAGTGTTTGTGATTTTCTGCCATGTGGCGATTTGATATGCGCCGGCGCGCGTTGGCACGTATGTAAATTCAGATGACGTGCGAAACACACCGCCACAGCCCGCCAACAATACACATAAAAAACCAACCAATCGCATATGCATGCCCGCATCATAGACCAATTTGGCGCATCGCGTCAATTTATATACAGAACAAATATTTTTTGACAAATGCACTTGACAAAATACTTGACAAATAATATTTATAGTACATAATCGATATGAAATTAAAACAACCAAGAGGGTCGGTAAATGTTTCAAAAGTTAAAGATGAAAATCGCCGCACATCGCGTTCAACGCAGCAAGGCCAAGAAATCTGTACGTCGCGCGCCAGCACGCAAAACGGCACGCAAAAGCGTATTTTGGTCACGTGTTCGCACAATTATTGCATGGCCATTCCGCATGATTGGTCGCGCACTGCGTCGCGTATGGGCATGGATTTGTGCGATTGATTTGATTGGTTTAATCAATTTAACATTGCTGTTTGCGATTATCGTATTGGCGGCGTTGTTTATCATCGACGTTGTAAACTGCCGTCGTGCGCCAAAAATCATTATCGCACAGCAACCTGTTGTTGCCCAGACGGTTCACGCAACGCCCGCCCCAAGTGCACGTCGCACACCCGTGAAACAGGTTGCATCATTACCAGTCAAACGCGACGCGTCACGCAAATACGTTGCCCAGCCGGTAAATGTGGTTGCGGCAAAACCATGTGGTGTATGCGTACGCCAGACCGCCCGCACAGCAGACACAATGTATGGCGACGTGATTATTGACAGCCGTGGCGCAGCAAAAATGTTGCGCAATGGCGATAAAATTCGCGGCAACTTGTACCTGCAAAATATGCGCAAGTACACACTGCCGTGCGGCGTCCGTATCGAAGGCAACCTGTTCCTGCGCGATGTGAACATGGTTCAGTTTTGTGGCGAATTTACCGTAACAGGTAATATTTACGTCAGTCCAAAATCATCGTTTGGCCCAATTCCACGCACCGCGCGTTTGGGCGGCCAGGTGATTTTGTAACCCGAATTGTTCATTTTTTCTCCCTTGAACAATGACCGCAGATTTTTCTGCGGTCTTTTTTTGCAATGCCGATTTTATGTGGTATAATATATGCGTCCAAACGAAAGGAAACAAATCATGAACACAGCAGAAAGAATTTTGAACGTACTGGCCAAAAATCTGGGGTACACCGTTGTGTTGGGTATTGCAATCATATTGTTTGCGATATTTTCAGACGGCCTGATTTCTGGCGTTATAACGGCGTTGTCCGCGGTTATCGGATACACATGCGTCGTTATGCTGTACAAGGAATTCGCAAAAGCACCGGCAACCAAAACCGCACGCGCGACGAAAAAGCCGGTTGCCCGAAAGAAAGCGAAGTAAGAGACCCAAAACCTGAAAAAAAATCGCCCGTTTGGGCGATTTTTTTATACCGTTTGCGATTATTTTTCTGGGGCATCTGTTGTTGTGTTGGCCGCCGGTGTGGTGACGGGCGCACCGTCTTGCTGTAAAATTTCCTGACGCAATTCGGACTGACGTGTGGCCATATCACTCTTTGATGCAACCAATGCCAGCGCAGCGCACAAGATAAAGAATATTGTCGCCAACCATGCGGTCAATTTGGTCAAGAAATTACCAGCCGCCGCACCGGTCAATGCGCCACCGAACATAGATGCCGCCGCCGAACCGGACATACCACTGCCCTCGGACTTCTGTAACAAAATAACGCCAATCATAAATACGGCGACGATAATCAACAAAACCAATAAAATTGAAAACATTTTTAACCCCTGTGTGTATGTTTATTATGCCCTGATTCTAGCGACAACGTCCCTAGATTGCAAGGATTTTCAACAGTTCGTCCGCGGCATTGATGCTGGCGTTCTTTTTTGACGAACCGGTGGCGGTGGCGGTGCGCCCCAATGCCGACACGCGCACGTGAAATACCGGACTGTGCGATGCGCCCGTCTGTTCCAGATATTCATAGACCGGCAATGCACCATCGCCAGATTTCTGGACTAATTCCTGTAATGCGGTTTTGGCGTCCTTGGGCGCGGTGGCGTCCGCCGCCGCCAATTCGCGCCAATGTGCCAAGATTACCGCGCGCGCCGCATCAAACCCGCCATCGATAAAGATTGCGCCAAAAATCGCCTCCATCGCGTTGGCCATAATATGACGAATGCGACCACCGGTCATGTGGCCATGACGAATGTGCGATGCCAAATTTAACTTGTCCGCAACCGACGCCAGTGTTTCTGTGGACACCAACATCGCATGACGACGCGCCAGTTCCCCTTCGTGTTCATTTGGGTACATTTCAAACAGCAATGCCGCCACCGTCAGCCCCAACACGCGATCGCCGATAAATTCCAAGCGTTCGTTGTTATGCGCACTGTCCGCGCCGGATTGCGTCAACGCCAATTCCAACAGTTGGGGATTCTTGAAAGTATAGTTCAGTTGTTCCAATTTATTTTACCCCCATACCAAATCTGTCCCAGCGCATCTTGCTGTTCCAATTCCATACTGCAACCATTGGTGAATAATAGTTGTGCGAATACCAAATAAACCATGCCGGCCCCAGCACGTTATCACGTGGCACGTATCCAACGTCGGCGCGGCTGTCCAAACTGTTGTCGCGATTGTCACCCATAAAGAAATAATGTTTTTCTGGCACGACAAATTCATCGGTATTGTCCAATGGGGCGTCATCTGATGCCTCTATGATACTGTGCTGGACACCATTTGGTAATGTTTCGGTATATTCCGTCAATTTGAATACGCCACATGCCCCAGCATACATTTTGCAATATCTGTCGTCCTTGTATTCAATGGTGTAATTGAACGGCGCGGGCGCGTTATCAATCCAAATCTTGTTACCCTTTATCGACATATTGTCCTGATAAAATCCAACGCTGCGCAATGACTTTGGCAAATTCGCAACGATATAGTCCCCCTTCTTTTCACGTGGCACTTCGACCCCATTGATATACAGGCGGCCACCAGTCATTTTAATTTTGTCCCCGGGCATACCAATCAGGCGTTTAATATAATCCTGTGATTCATCGATTGAATTACGGAAAACAATCACATCGCCAACCGACGGCGCGTGCCCCCAGAATCGACCGTTCCACATTTTCCACGATCCAAACGGGAACGAATAACGCGAATAACCATACGCCCATTTTTGAACAAAAATATGATCGCCAACATGCAATGTCGGTATCATAGAACCCGACGGAATGTTAAATGGTTCCAGCAATAAACTGCGAAAAATAATGGCAATCAGACCGCCGTAAAATATGGTGTTAAACCATTCGCGCGCGGCATTTGTATTCTTTAATGGCATATTTGCAATCCCCTTTTGTCGGGGGTATTTTATAACTTGAATTGATTCAGCGCAAGTTTTAATATGCGAATATGATTTCACTGTATTCAATCATATTTAACGGCATGGACGCGACACCCATTGATGTTCAGGTGCAGTTGGCGTCGGGTCTGTCGAAACCAGAATTTAATATCATCGGTCTGGCCGACCGCGCGGTCAAAGAATCCGCAGAACGCATAAAAAACGTGTTGGGCGCGCTGAATATATCGTTGCCACCCAAACGCCTGACGGTGAATTTGTCGCCCGCCGACGTGGAAAAGAGTGGTTCGCACTTTGACCTGCCGATACTGTGCGGGATTTTATGCGCATTGGGAATCTTGCCCGAAGATAAACTGTCACATTACCTGATATTGGGCGAGGTTGGCCTGAACGGCACAATCGTGCGCACAGACGGTGTATTACCAGCCAGCGTTTGGGCACACAATCACAATATGGGCATAATTTGTCCCGCCGCCCAAGGGGGCGAGGCCCGCATGGCCGACCACACCGACATACTGGCCCCAAATCACGTATTGGAATTGATAAATCATTTCAGTGGCAAATTGACACTGGGTGTGCCAGATGCACCAACCCCACCGCCCGCCACCGCCACATGTGGCGATATGGCGGATGTCCATGGTCAGGAATCTGCAAAACGCGCATTGGAAATCGCCGCGGCGGGCGGACACGCAATGCTGATGGTTGGGCCACCAGGGTCGGGCAAAACAATGTTGGCATCGCGGTTGCCGGGGATTATGCCGGAAATGACCGCTGAACAAATTTTGGAAACATCAATTATATATTCAATCGCAGGGCAACTGGACGGACGTGGGCTGGTGCGCGGTCGTCCATTCCGCAGTGTGCACCATACCGCGTCACAGGTGGCGTTGGCGGGCGGCGGCGCGAACGCGCATCCGGGGGAAATATCGTTGGCACACAATGGTGTGTTGTTCTTGGACGAATTGCCGGAATTTAATCGCACAACGTTGGAAATTTTGCGCCAGCCGATGGAATCGGGCAAAATTATGATTTCGCGCGCGAAAAACACCGCAACATACCCCGCACGTTTTCAACTGATTGCGGCTATGAACCCATGTCCATGTGGTCATTTGGGAAATGCCGCCCTGTCCTGTTCGCGCGCGCCACGATGCGCCGAAGCGTACCAGAACAAAATATCGGGGCCATTGTTGGACAGAATTGACCTGCACGTGGACGTTGATGCGGTCAATCCATGGGAAATGAATACGACGACGGACGCCCCACGCGAAACCAGCGCGCAAATTCGTGCCCGCGTTGTGGCGGCATACAATCGTCAAATCGCACGTCAGGGTTGCCTGAATGCGCGTCTGGACGGGCCAGAATTGGACGCGGCGGCAAAACTGACACCGGAATTACAGAACTTTCTGAACACGGCCGCGGAAAAGATGGGAATGTCGGCACGTGGTTACAATCGCGTACGTCGTATTGCGCGCACAATCGCCGATTTAGCGGGGCGCGACGACCTAGAAATGTCAGACATTGCAGAGGCACTGTCATATCGCCCAATCAACCGCGGAAAATACGGTGCAAAATTGTAACAAACAGGGACACCCCGTTTGTTAGAGAGCAATGGGTTTGCGATATAA
>JAUNMD010000034.1 GCA_030531915.1 Pseudomonadota bacterium | reverse complement strand
ACAAGGGTGCGCACATGTGGAAATTGTTCTTTGAAATCTGTGATATTTTGGTCTGTTTTATACCGGATCGCAATGTGCGTCGCCGCATTCGCCATAAACGCCTGTTCGATTGGCGCGACAAATATCGCGCGTTGCGTGCCGCGCAACCTGAACTGCGCTTTGCCCATGTAAAAATGATAAAGGGTGGTTGGAACATCGGTTTTATCGTCGACAACAAATACGTATTCATAACACGTAAATTCTTGGACACCAGTGTGCCCGCCGAACGCATCATGCGTGAAAAGCGTATTACGGATGCGTTCGAACACATATCGCCATTGGCAATTCCAAAAATCGAAATTGTGCATGCGGGCCAGTATGTGTTCTATAAATACAACTTTATTCGCGGGCGCAATATGAACAAGTTGCCAACACGCACCATTGCGCGCAATCGCGAACTGTGGGGACGGCAACTGGCGGAATTTATCACCGCCGTGCATCACGCGCGACCGGCGGAAATTCGCGACCTGCAACGTGGCGCGGGTGACGGATGGAATCACAATGACATCTGCAATAATATTATTGTCGACACGCGAACGATGCGTGTGGCGGGTCTGATTGATTGGGAATACGCCGGTTGGGGCACGCTGGAAACAGAATTTAATAACTGTACCGCATTTTCCAGCCATATGCGCGCATCGGGCATAATGGACGTAATCCGCCGCGAATACGCCAAAATGAACCCCACAGAAAGTTCAGAATCAGCGCAATAAAATATTGACAAACATAATATTTTGTCCTATAACAAATTCATCAAGAACACAAAAAGGGCAAGATATGAAAAAATTCAGCAACGCACAGACCGCATCACAACGCGTGTTTGCAACATATACCAGAAGTATTTCTGAACTGTTTTTGGACAAATATGGCACATCATATGCCACCCAAGAAAACACCCGCAACACATGGCGTGCGACCGCGGAATATTCACGCGATGCCGAAGATTTTCTGATTTTGCAATCCAGAATCTTTATTCGTATGCTGGACAGCCGCGATCCAAATTCCACCAACCCACAATTCTTGAAATCATTGACTAATTTGATGGCGGATTACCTGTCGGCGTACACAAAGCGCAACACCATTTATCGCAACCGCAGCGATGCCAAGGCCGCATTGAAACAGGTCTTGTACACAGATTTCGGTTATATCAATCGTTTGTTGGAAAAACAGGCGGCGGCACGTCGCATGACCGCGGCACGCAACAATATGATTGCAAAACACGTGAATGCGTCACGCGGCCCTAGAAAGTAATTGGCGCGTCCGCACTGTCCAAGGTAATATCGGCGGCGAACTGGGTACGAAACCAAGTTCGTTGCCGTTTTGCATATTGGTTTGTTTTTGTAATCCAATTCTGGACACATGTGTCCATATCAATTTCCCCACGCAGGTACGCAACCATTTGCGCCGCGCCGATTGCACGACGTGCATCCCAGCCGGAATCAATGACCGCCCGCCCCTCGGCCGCTGCGCCACCCGACAGCATTTTTGGAATGCGCGCCGCAATGCGGCCCCGCAACACGTCCAATGGCGGATTGATTAGTATCTTGAACGCATCGGGCGCAACCGCACCCGTGCGTGGCATATTCTGAAATTCCGTAATGTGGCGGCCGGTCTGCAAGAATACCTCGACCCCGCGGGCGACACGCTGGGGGTCGGTGGCGGTAAATTCGGGCGGCAACATGCGGCGCGCCGCGGCGATATCGGTTGCCACCAATTCGCGCGCGCGGGCACGCACCGCATCGTCAATATCGGGCATTGGCGAAATACCGTTTATAATTGCATTTATATAATACCCCGTACCGCCAACAAATATCGGTGTGCGACCGGCGCGCAGTGCCGCATCATATTCGCGCCGCGCCATCGCGATGTAATCCGCCACACTGATTTGTTCGGTCAATGGCAAAATGGAAAACAGTTTATATGGCACGCCGTCGATTTCATCGGTAATTTCACGGCCGGCAAACGGACTGGCCGAAATGTTTTCAATACCGCGGTAAATCTGGACACTGTCGCAATTTATGATTGTGCCGTTCACTGCACGTGCCAGCCGGTCGGCAAAATCAGATTTGCCTGATGCGGTTGGGCCGGTAATGATATATGACGAATGTTTCATTTTGTCTAAGTATAAAATTCCATTGTAATCTTGTCAATCGCGCGCTATGATGAATCTGTCTAACCGACACAAACGAAAGGAAGTAATATGTCAAAAATCAGAGTTGCTATCAATGGATTCGGACGCATTGGCCGCTTGGTACTGCGCGCGGCGTTGGAATCAAAGCGTGATGATATTGAATTTGTTGCCGTAAATGATTTGGCACCGGCGGAACAGAATGCATACCTGTTGCAATATGATTCTGTGCACGGGAAATTGCCAATGGACGTTAAATTGGACGGCGAATATATCATCGTTGGTAATCAGAAAATTAAATGCATCGCGGAAAAAGACCCAACAAAATTGCCTTGGCGTGAATTGGGCATTGATATCGTGATGGAATGCACGGGTATCTTTACCGCCGCTGACAAGGCACGTGTTCATTTGGACGCGGGGGCAAAGCGCGTTTTGGTTTCTGCACCATCGGCGGGCGCAGACGCCACAATCGTGTATGGTGTAAACCAAGATACACTGAAACCGACCGATTTAATCGTATCGAACGCATCGTGCACAACAAACTGTCTGGCCCCGGTGGCGCGCGTCTTGGACGACACATTCGGTATCGTATCGGGCTGGATGACGACCGTGCACGCATACACCGGTGACCAACAATTATTGGACAAGAATCACAAGGATTTCCGTCGCGCACGTGCGGCAAACCTGTCCATGATTCCGACCAGCACCGGCGCGGCCAAGGCGATTGGTCTGGTTCTGCCGAAATTGGCGGGCAAACTGGACGGTATGGCAATCCGCGTACCAACCCCAGACGTATCGGTTGTTGAATTGGTTGTGAATCTGGAACGCGACGCCACGGTTGACGCGGTCAATGCGGCAATGCGCGCGGCAGAATCAAAAACATTTGGCTATAACGAATTACCACTGGTTTCCATCGATTTCACACACGATGCGCACAGTTCAATCTTTGACGCCGGCCAGACCAAGGTCTTGGGCGACAAATTGGTACATGTGACCGCATGGTATGATAACGAATGGGGATTTTCAAACCGCATGGGCGACACCGCCGTTGCGATGGGAAAACTGATTAAATAACAAACGGGGCATCGCCCCGTTTTTTGTGTCAAAAGGAGGAAAAATCATGCTGAAAAACAAAGTCCTGACCCCAGAAATTATCGCTTCGATTGATAACACAATCCGTTTGATGAAAGATTTGCATCTGGATAACGAGCAAGATAAAAAGCACATTGACGGGCGAATTGCCGCGCTGGAATGGATAAAAACCGGTCAAGGTGGCAAGATTATCGTAAACGTCCCAAAGAATATGCCAAATGCAGAATAAAACAAACGCCCGAATGGGCGTTTGTTTTTTGCATATTGCTGTTAAACAAAAAATACCGCCAAAACGGCGGTAAATTCTGGCGGGATTGAAGGGGCTCGAACCCTCGACCTTCTGCGTGACAGGCAGACGCTCTAACCAGCTGAGCTACAACCCCAGAGCAAGGCATATGTTATACTGTTCGGATTCCAAACGCAAGTGTTTTTTTCATAAAATTCAAAATTTATTTTTGAGCCGTGGCGAATGGCTGAACTTTCTGTGGGAATATAAACGTCTTGTCCAACCTTGCATTTATGAAAAATAATGGTATCGTTACAATCGACATAAAAAACAAAGGGAGAAAAAATCATGAAAATCAAAGCACTGGCATTTGGCGCAATGGCATTGGCACTGGCAGCATGTGGCGACGGCGGTCAAAATCCGGCGGCCCTGCGCGGGGAATCCTTTATCGCCAACGGCAACGGCACAGATATCACACTGTCGTTTGATGAAAACGAAATGCGTTTCTATGGCCAGGTTGTGAACCTGTACAACGGTTCTTATCGTGCGGCGGGCAATCATATTCAGTTTGACCAAGGTGCATCGACCATGATGATGGGGCCGGCAGATGCAATGGCGACAGAACGCGAATATTTCCAGTTCTTGAACACGGTGGAAAAATACAACCTGAATAACGACACATTGACACTGATTGGCAATGGCCAGACCATGACATTCAAACGCGTTGACGCCAACGCAATGCCAAACGACACGGTCACCGTCACAGAAACCGAGGCCGTCGTTGTTGACACACCGGTGGTTGTGGAATAAAAAAATCCGCACAATTACACAAGGGCGCAAATTCATGCGCCCTGTTTTTTTATTTCCGCTTGACAAAATGATACGCACCAGTTATAATCTGGCGGCAATAAAAAGTTTTGGCCCCATCGTCTAATGGTTAGGACACCGCCCTTTCAAGGCGAGAATCCCGGTTCGAATCCGAGTGGGGCTGCCAAAATAATAAATGACCCGTTTGGGTCATTTTTTATTTTGTCTAACAGCCCCACGAAGGATCCGCCAGAGTGCCAACGGCACGCATGGCGAATACGCAGACAAACAATTAGCAAACCCGCAAAAACGGATATTGTATATTAGAGTTTTTGCATGGTGTTTGATTATTGTTTGTCAAGGGGCGGTGGGGCTGCCAAGATAAAAGACCACCGTTTGGTGGTCTTTTTATTTTGTGAAGAACCCGGATGAGAACCGCAGGTTCGACACGATAGTTGGCAAGAACAAGCGCAATGCTTTGCGCGACGTTCGCGCCTTACGTGTGGTGAGCAACGCAAACAATCCGAGTGGGGCTGCCACTATGAGTAGCAGAGCGATTCATCGCGATGCGTCAGGAATGCCGCGCAGGGCTGTGCCCGAGCGAAACTGTTATGACCACCGTTTGGTGGTCGTTTTATTTTGTAATTTTTATTCTGGGCGAACCAAATTGATTTTTAGGTGTACTGGGCTGGCACATATATACAAGAATGATAATCCAACCAATAATCGGTAATAAATTCCACAACAAGTTCCATGCAGAGTGTCCTGTATCGTGCAAACGCCTTACCCGTACTGTAAAATTAGGAACTAATGTTATAATAGCCCACAACGTGCCGAGTGCTTCATTTTCACCGAAAAACGCAGATGCCAAGAACACATAAAACAAAACTGACCACCAATATTCAGAACGTGTTGCACGTCCCCAACCAACATATTCTGTCCAATATGATTTTAGACATGCGCCCAACGAATTATTAAAACCGTCTGTATGTTTTGCCATTTTTTCTCCTTGTTGTATTACCTAATCCAGCACCCTATTCTTTCCCAACATATCTCTAATTTGTTCAACATGTTCGGTTTGCACGTCTGCATTATTTCCATTGGCAACAGCGGCCTTTAAGATTTCTATAACCTCACGTTTGTCTGTATATTCGGCATCGTCATTATCAAAAATGATATTCAGCACATCTTTTAATCTGTGTGGTTTGATAACAAAAGTTCCATTGGGCACAAAACTGATATCTCGTAACTTGCTGCCACCATAAAATACAATCACAGAATAAAAAGGCAATTTAGCAAATTGCTTTGACTGTTTTTGCAATACCTTGATATGGGTTTCGTTTTGCAATACTGGATTATAGAATCTGTATTTTTGACGCCCGTAATCCAGAATCTGCGTCCATTGATTTTGGCCACCTTTGCCAAAAATCCAACCAGAGTAATCTTTGACCTCAAAAACAATCAAACCAACCTTGGTTGCAACAACAATGTCTATCTGTGAAAAACCATATTTACCATTTTTAACATATAAATCATGAAAAATTGCCTTTGGCGAAATGCCATAATCCAACAAAGAACTTATCAAATCACGTTCAGACCAAGGTCCTCTTTCAGCGGAAGTGATTTCATCTAATCTCTCGTCATATCTTTTCGGCCAAAAAGTTATTGTGCGGTTATTATGCGCCTGTCTGTATACAGCTTTAATTATAAAACCAGCAAATATCAAAACCAAACAAACAACAATTATTTCCATGCGAAGAATAATAACAAAGCACGCTGATTTTTCAAACTATTTTTTAATTGCAAATATGCGGGCGGTATATAATCATATGTATCAAAACAAAGGATTTTAATATGGCGATGATTTTCTGTACCGAATGCGGCAAAAAGATGTCCAGTCAGGCCATCACATGCCCACACTGTGGCTGTCCAAACAAAACATTGGGCAAATCAATCAACGGCCTGTACAAGGGTAAAAAGTCGATTGTTATTTATTTGCTGTTGTGCTGGTTCTTGGGCATTATTGGTGCGCACAGATACTATGCCGGCAAATATGGCACGGCGATTTTGATGACTGTGTTGACCATCACATTTGTTGGTATGTTCATCACATGCATATGGGCGTTGGTCGATTTGATTGTCGGGTTCTGTTGTTTGGGCGCGCCAGAGAAGATTTTTGCAGAATAAGTAAACCAAACGCCCCCACAGGGGCGTTTTTGATTTGGATTGATTCATCAAAATTATATCAATCCTTCTTGGCGCATCAATTCGGCGATGTATGTGCCACGCACATGTTTAAGGCCCGCCGCACCCAGCATTTTCATAAACCACGGCATTTCGATATCAGCCAGTTTCTTTTTATCGTTCAGGTAATACACGCTGCGCATCAGGACGCGTACGTCAAAGCATGATGGGAATACCTCTGGCACGGCGCGGTCAACATTCAGCAAGGTATAGACCGCCTGCATCGCGGTGCGAACCGAATATTCGGTTGTAAAAACTGTATCGCGATCGGTTTCGGCATAGTTACCGATGAATGCAAAGTTCACCGCACCCGTTGGCACAACCAATGGTCGGTCGCCCAGTGCGCGGGGCATAAAGTATGTCGAAATAAACGGCATATGACACGGCACGGTATGCGACGCGTTGTGCGCGATGTCTTCGATTTCCGCGATTGGCACACCGATGTGATACAACCATTCGGCGCACAGTTCTGCGCCCGTGCAATCGGCAATTTTCTTTTTCACATAGTTGCCGATTTTGTCCGAAAGCAGACCGTATGTCCAGACGACAATCTCGTTCGGTTTTTGCGCGCGAAAATGCGGCTGGCGCGAAATAGAAAATCCGTACAGCCAATTAGAATCACGGATTGTGACCGGCCCACTGGTAACGATAGAGCCACTGTGTGGGTCTTTCTTGCAAATCCTTTTTATGTATGGGACAACGCGGTCGTCGGTCAGTGTGATTGTTGCCGACATTACCCAATTTGCCACGGGGATGTTTTCACAGAACTTGTCCGGACGGCCAAATTCGGAATTTTGTGCGGCGATATTTTTCCACAATTCCCAACTGGCCCCGATGCCGCTGGGACGCGGTGCGGGCGTGTTGTTGTCGCCATACGTACTGCTTTCGGTAATAGAACCATTGGTGATAAATACCAAATCGTCCGGCGACAGGTTGATTGTTTTCTTGCGACCGGCGTGCACTGTTTCAATGGACTTTGCAATCTTGTTCGATGCACCGGAATCAATGACTACATTGGTCACACGCGTATCATAATGGAACTTTACGCCGCGCGCGGTCAGCCACCGAACCAATGGCGTAATCAGCGATTCATACTGGTTATATTTTGTAAATTTCAATGCAGACATGTCCGCCAAACTGCCCACATGATGAATAAAGCGCAATATATAGCGGCGCATTTCCATCGCACTGGACCACGGTTCAAACGCAAACATTGTCGCCCAATAAATCCAGAAATTAGATTCAAAAAATTCCGATGTAAATACTTGGTCAATACGGACGTCTTGCAATTTATCTTCGGGCGTCATTGCCAAATCGACCATTTCGCGTATCGCGCGTGGTGTCAGTGTCAATTTACCATCAGTTGGAATTTGCTGGCCACGATTTTCAATTACACGCGTATGCGAAAAACTGGGGTCTTCTTTGTTCAGCCAATAAAATTCATCCAAAACAGATACATTTTCATCTTCGAGTGATGGAATAGACCGAAACAAATCCCACAGGGTTTCAAAATGCGCCTCCATTTCACGACCACCGCGAATGATATAACCCAACTTTGGATTCTTGATGCCGTCCATACTGCCACCAGAAATGGACAATTCTTCCAGAATTTGAATCTTTTTACCGGACATTTTTGCGTCGCGTATCATAAATACCGCCGCCGCCAATCCGGCCAATCCCCCACCAATAATGTATGCTGATTTTTTATCTGCACCGACGGGCTGGCGCGGGTCGGCAAACGCCTCGTAATTACCGTTACTGTAATACATAATTTATTTCCCCTTTGGTTGAAAAAGTCATGTATCAATCATAACGCACGGGACAATACCATTTAACAGGACAGTAATCCGCATCAGGTAAATATTTGACTAATGCCCATGGCGCGATTATAATCAATGGCATGAAACGAGTGTTTATTGGATTTTTGTTGATTGCAACATTGGCGACGGCGGCGTGTGGGGTTAAATCAGGACTCAGTCACCCTGACCCATCGTATCCCCGCAACTATCCAGTGTATTAAAATCCCAGAAATGTGCGGGCGTGGCGAAACTGGTAGACGCGCTGGATTTAGGTTCCTGTGGGGCAACCCGTAAGAGTTCGATTCTCTTCGCCCGCACCAAAAATAAATATGCCCGTGGCGACTACGACGCAACGCGTCGTGCGGTTGCGCGACAGCCGCAACCAAACTGGTAGACGCGCTGGATTTAGGGGCGTGTCTGGGCAACCCGTAAGAGTTCAAATCTCTTTACCTGCACCAATATTTATAATAAATAAAAAACACTTGCTTTCTGGTAATTTTTAACATAAAATCGGCATCAGAATAATCAAAAGGTAATAAACATGGCATCTAAAAAAGGCAGCAAGGAAGTTGTAAAGCTGGAAAACAAGGAAACCGGCTATTTCT
>JAUNMD010000033.1 GCA_030531915.1 Pseudomonadota bacterium | reverse complement strand
CGTGCATTGCGCCGCGGTGTGCCGGTTGCCAAAATTATCGGGCAAAAATGGTTCTATGGCCTGAAATTCCATACAAATCGTTATACACTTGACCCACGTCCAGATACCGAAACGCTGGTCGCGGCGGTAATTGCCGATTGCAAAAAAGATGTCGCACCAAACATTCTGGATTTGGGTACGGGCACGGGGTGCATTATTGGCGCATTGGTGAAAAATATTCATGGCGCGCACGGCACGGCAATCGATATGTCGCGTGGTGCGGTGCGTGTGGCGCGCGGCAATATGTACACGTTGGGATTGCGCGACCGCGTGGTGGTATTGCATCGCAGTTTTAACAACCCGCGTGCAGTGGCGGCAAATGCATTTGACATCATTGTTTCAAACCCGCCATATATCGCGGTGGGCGATACGCGTGTTGATGCGGGGGCTTTGCACGACCCGCGGATTGCACTGTATGCAAAAAATAACGGATTGGCGGCATATGAAGTAATTGCAGAAAATGCAAAAATCTGGTTGCGCCGTGGCGGTAAAATATACTTGGAAATTGGCGCAGATCAGGGCATCGCCGTCCGTGACATATTTGCCCGCGCCGGTTGGGATTTTGTCCGCGCCGAATGCGATTTGGCGGGCGTGGAACGCGTACTGGTATTTACAATCGGGTAATTTTATTTGCAACCACAATCGCCATCACAGTGGTGACAACAACAATGATGCCCACATCCACCAAAATAAGGATTGGATTTTTTCAGAATTTCAATCGTTGAATCAATCCCGTGCCCGTGCACAACATACGTTTCATCGGGCAGGTTCATGTTTTTAATTTTCTCAATCGTGTCGCGCAGTGCGCATTCATCACCCGTCGGAAAATCACAGCGTCCGCACCCATCGCGGAACAACGTATCGCCCGCCAGAAAAACACCAAAGTCCGGAAAATAAAATACCATACCACCGGCGGAATGCCCCGGGGCGGATGTCGCAATCATTTTAACATCTGGTAAAATTTCATACGTGCCATCAACTAAATCCATTGGTTGCCGAAAATCATCGGGAATTTGTGGCATGTCAAAGAATTTCAACAGCATATTGCCCCATGTAATCAGCCCCAAATCACGGTGATTCATGTACCACGGAATATCATAATGCGCCGCCAAATCAGGCGCGACGGAAATATGGTCGCTGTGCCCGTGCGTTGCATAAATTGCGCGCAACTTTAACCCGCGCCCGTCCAGCAATTTAACCCAGTCGTCCGCGCGTCCCCACGCATCGAAAATCACGGCGTCCGTGCCACGTGCCACCAACACAGAATTTGTGTTTTCTGGTGGTATGTGAATTATTTCAAAACGTACTTCGTTATTTTGCATTCTTTTTCGCACGTGGTTTAGCGGCCTTTTTCGCGGTTGCTTTTTTGCCACAGATGATTTCGCGGATTTCGTCGCCCGTCAATGTTTCGCGTGTCAACAGTTCGTTTGCCAAACGTTCAACAACCTTTTTATTTTTGACCAGCAACTTTGTCGCGTCCGCATGCGCCGTGTCCAACCATGCTTTGATTTCATTGTCGACCAGTTCGGCTGTCTTTTCAGACGCACTTTCCAGTGCACTGCTGCGGCCAAAGTTTGTAATCTGGTTTATTGCCGCCAATCCGACGCGTGGTGACAGCCCCGCCGTCGTGATGGAATAACGTGCCAACCGCGTCGCCATGGCGATATCGCTTTCAGCACCGGTGGTGATTTTGTCTGCACCAAAGAACACTTCTTCGGCACTGCGGCCCGCTAATGCGATGGACAGATTTGCGCGAACCTCTGCAATCGTCATTGACACCTTGTCATCAATCGGCAGGTGCTGAACCATACCCAACGCGCGTCCACGTGGAACGATTGTCGCCTTGTGAATAGGGTCGGTAATGTCAGAATACATCTGGCTGACGAATGCATGTCCGGCCTCGTGATATGCGGTCAATTTAATGTCTTCGGGACGCATTTTGCGCGTTTTGCGTGGCCCCATCAGGATTTTATCGCGTGCCTCTTCGATGTCGGCGTGTGCAATCGCCGTGCGACCATTGCGCACCGCGTGCAGGGCGGCTTCGTTCAACAGGTTCTCCAAATCCGCCCCCGAAAAACCGGTTGTGCCACGGGCGACATCTTGGATATTCACGTCGTCGCCAACCTTTATCTTTTTTGCATACAAATCCAATATTGCGCGACGTCCCGCCAAATCAGGCAATTCAATATATACCTGACGGTCAAAACGCCCCGGACGCAGCAATGCCGAATCCAGCATGTCGGGACGATTGGTCGCACCAATCACAATAATGCCGGTGTCATTTGCAAAACCGTCCATTTCAATCAGTAATTGGTTCAGCGTCTGTTCGCGGTCTTGGTCATTGTATGAACCGGTGCTGCGACGTTGACCGATTGCATCAATTTCATCAATGAACAAGATGCACGGCGCATTGCGTTTTGCCATTTCAAAGATTTCTTTGATTTTCGCCACGCCCAGCCCGACGATAATACCGGAAAAATCACTGCCCGATGCGGCAAAGAACGGAACGTTTGCCTCGCCCGCGATGGCGCGCGCCAACAACGTTTTACCCGTCCCAGGTTCACCCGACAGCAACACCCCACGTGGTACACGTGCGCCCACGGCGGTGAATTTTTCTTTGTTTTTCAGGAAATCTACAACCTCCATCAATTCTTGCTTTTCAGAATCGATACCTGCCACATCGGCAAAGGTTGTCTTGGGCTTGCCCGTGGTGATTTTGGTCGGATTCTGCTGTGCCAGCCCGCGCGTAATACCGCCCGCACCACCGCGCATACCGCGGAACAGCCACCACAAGAACAGCAAACTGATTATAATCGGAAACCATGTCCCCAGATATTCCATCGTCCCCTTGGACGCATCAATGGAAATAGACGTCCCATTTGCGGCCAGTTTCGACAATAATTCTGGGTCATATGTAATGGTCGCGGTGTATTTCGTGCCATCTTTCATCGTGCCGGTGGCGTCCGTGCCGTGAATGGTCATGGTCTGAATGTCTTTGCCACGACGCAACACGTCCGAGAACGACAGTTCAACCGGTTTTGTTTGTGTCGTATTTATGCCATTTGGCAGCATCGCAGACGTTGGGACAGTGCCCGCGCCCATAAAACCGCGCACGCCCAT
This sequence comes from Pseudomonadota bacterium, assembly GCA_030531915.1. Taxonomy (GTDB): domain Bacteria; phylum Pseudomonadota; class Alphaproteobacteria; order Rs-D84; family Rs-D84; genus Enterousia. The sequence continues at coordinate 5,874 of JAUNMD010000033.1, read as the reverse complement.
CGCAATGAACAACAGGGCGAAAATAATTGCGAATATGGATGCGCCATCGCGGCGTGATTTACTGAAATTACGTTTATTTTGTTGTTTTTCCATGTCTTGTCCTAAAACTTGTTTTTGCACCTTCGGGAACGATTAAAATCCGATTGCCTAAACGCCGGACGGTACAGTGCCCCAGCGTAAATTTGCAATCGCCACCCAGATAACTTAGTGCGCGACGCAGTGAATTCAAGCGTGGCTGATAATTATCCCCCCCAATTTGTTGAATCAGTGTTCCGATAAACTTTAACCTAATATTGTCGTCTTGGTCAAACAGAAAAGAATCAAGAAACACCGCGCGGCGTCCATTTTTTACAGTTGCAACCAAATCTGCGACGTTTGTTTCAATCGCGTCGCGCACACGGTTCAGGTTATTGATGGCCAGCAAAATACGTTCGTCCGAAATGCCCAGTGCGTCCGCCATCAGGTGTCGATTCTGACGAATGCGGACACGGGTGTATTTTGCGTCGCTGTTCATGGCATCGGTGCAATATTTAATGCCGTTGTCGTCACAGTATTGCTTTAATTCACGCCGCCATACATTTAATAACGGACGCACAATTTTAACCCCATCGCGCACAGAAACGGGTCGCATCGCCGCCAGACCGGACAGACCACTGCCGCGTCCCAGATTCATCAGAAATGTTTCAATTTGATCGTCGGCCTGATGCGCAACCAATAACGCGTCCACATTGTTTTTACGGCAAAAATCCGTCATCATTTTGTATCGGGCGTTTCGGGCGGCGGCCTCTAACCCTGTGGCGGGCTTGTCCCCCGTCCATTCAAACACGTGGCACTCAATCCCACGCGCGGCGCACAGGTCTTGGACATATTGGGCCTCGGCCGCGGCGACATCGCGCAGACCGTGATTCACATGTAACGCGATTGGGCGCAAGCCCATATCCGCCAACCAGCACAGTAAACACACGGAATCCACGCCACCACTGACCGCGACAGCCAATTTTTGGCCTGAAAATTCATTCATAAATTTAATAAATTTCTGGTTCATTATGGGGACATTTTATGCTATAATTCGCAAAAATAAAGGGAAAAAGAAACATGAAACATGAATTGAAATCTATCGCGGTTTATTGCGGTCATGAATTTGGCACAGAAACGGCATTTGCGCGTGACGCGGCACTGGTCGGTGAAATGCTGGGACGTAATGGTATTCGTATGGTATTTGGTGGCGGCGACGTGGGCCTGATGGGCGCGGTTGCAAATGGCGCACTGGATGCCGGTGGCGATGTTGTGGGCGTTTCCACACATAACGTTGTTGCCAAACAAGAACCCGTGCACGCGGGCGTTCATGTTCAGGTGGTTGACGGCGTCAATGAACGCAAACAACGTATGTACGAACTGTCCGACGCATTTATCATTTTGCCGGGGGGAATTGGCACATTGAATGAATTGACCGACATTATGACGATGCAGCAAATCGGTGAAACGAAGAAACCATTGTTCTTTTTGAATACGGACAATTTCTGGGCCCCATTTGCGCGCCTGTTTGTCCATATGCAGAATTGCGGGTTTATTGAAAACATCCATGATTACGATATTCGTATCGCCAGTACACCTGCGGATTTGGAATCAGAAATTAAAAATTATCAGAATTGAATTACCTTGTCGCGGGCGGACGCACCGCGAACAATCTGAATGCTGGTTTTGGGCACGTCAAAGTGCGCAGCCAGCATTTTTATTACCGCCGCATTTGCCGCGCCATCGGCGGGCGCGGCGGTTGTGTGCACGCGCAACGTGCCATCGGGTGCAATTTCCACCCGATTTTGACGCGCACGCGGAATCACGCGAACATTAAAAGTCCGTTTTGAATCGTTCATCGCTCATAATATGCAAATGAAAATGGAACACAGATTGACCCGCACCTGCGCCAGTATTGGCGACCACGCGGAAATTGCCATTCAGCCCCAGCGTATCAACGGTTGCACGCACCGCGTCCCAGAATCCGCGCTGTAATTCGGCCGGTGCATTTGCGGTAAAGTCGTAAATGTCGGTGTACTGTCCGCGTGGAATGACCAAAACGTGCGTTTTGGCACGTGGACTGACGTCACAGAATGCCAACGCGTATTCGTTGCTGTACACCTGTTTGCATGGGATTTGCCCGCCCAAGATTTTCGCAAAAACATTATCAGAATTATACATATTTTCCCCCTGAATTTATTCCATCAGCATATTATACGATAATTGCAAAATCAAGTATTGAAATCGCGCCCGAACGCATTATATATACGTGGAACAAGGAGAATTTAACAATGATGAAACCTTTACACAATTATGTTTTGCTGACGCGGTTGAATGAAGAATCCAAGACCGCCGGCGGAATAATCATTCCTGATAATGCCAAAGAAAAACCATCACGCGGTCGTGTTGTCGCGGTGGGCGATGGCGTATACGAACACGGCGCGCGCGTGCCTATGACCGTGAAAGTTGGCGACGCCGTTCTGTTCGCAAAATGGGCATCGTCCGCGAACGAGGTTAAAATAGACGGCACAGATTATGTTTTAATCAAAGAATCTGACATTTTGGGAATTTTGGAATAATCAAAGGACGAAAATATGGCAAAAAATATTGTTTTCGATACAGATAAACTGGCGGCGGGTGTTGATAAATTGGCCGATGCCGTCAAAATCACTATGGGCCCAAAGGGTCGCACGGTAATCATTGAAAAATCGTATGGCGCGCCCGTCGCAACCAAGGACGGTGTCACTGTGGCCAAGGCCGTATCACTGAAAGACCCAGCGGAAAACATTGGTGCACGCATGGTTCAAGAAGTTGCGAAAAAGGCCGGCGATGACGCAGGTGATGGTACGACAACCGCAACCGTCTTGGCACAAAAGATTATCCGCGAAGGGCGTCGTGTAATCGCCGCGGGCATGAACCCAATGGACGTAAAGCGCGGTATTGATATGGCGGTGTCGGCGGTTGTTGCCGATATCGATGCGCACGCACGTCCGGTCAAAGACAGTGCGGAAATCGCACAGGTTGCGACAATTTCTGCAAATTCTGACCGCGACATCGGCGAAAAAATCGCAAACGCCATGGAAAAGGTTGGCCGCGAAGGCGTCATTACTGTTGAAGAGGCCAAGGGGCTGGAAACAGAAATTGACGTGGTCGAAGGTATGCAGTTTGACCAAGGGTTCATGTCACCATACTTTGTCACCAACAGCGAAAAGATGCTGGCGGAATTGGATGGCGCACAAATCTTGGTTTCTGAAAAGAAAATCACCGGATTACAGGCCTTGCTGCCAATCCTTGAACCAATCGCACAATCGGGTCGCCCATTGTTGATTATTGCCGAAGACGTTGAATCCGAAGCGTTGGCGACATTGGTGCTGAACCGTCTGCGTGGTGGTCTGAAAGTTTGCGCGGTCAAAGCCCCAGGGTTCGGCGATCGCCGCAAAGAAATGCTGAAAGATATCGCCGCGGTCACAGGTGCAACCGTTATTTCGGACGATATGGGCATGACATTTGAAAACATTACCCCAGCGGTTCTGGGCAGTGCGAAAAAAGTTGTTGTCAGCAAGGATTCAACCCTGATTGCCCAAGGGGCGGGCGACAAATCCGCCATTGACGCGCGTGCAGATGAAATCCGCAAGTTGTTGACCACAACAACATCTGAATACGATCGCGAAAAACTGTCAGAACGTTTGGCAAAATTGGTCGGCGGTGTCGCTGTTATCAAGGTTGGCGGCATGACAGAGGTAGAGGTCAAAGAAAAGAAAGACCGTGTTGACGACGCATTGGCGGCGACACGTGCGGCGGTTGCCGATGGTATTGTCGCTGGTGGTGGTATTGCGCTGGTTCGTGCGGCGGCGGCATTGGCAAATGTCCATGGCGCAAACACAGACCAGAACGTCGGTGTTGACATCGTGCGTCGTGCAATCGTTGCCCCATGTGCCCAGATTGCTGAAAACGCTGGCGTATCGGGCGAAATCGTTGTGGGCAAGGTTTCGGAATCGTCCGACTATAACTTTGGCTATAACGCCCAGACCGGCGAATACGTCGATATGATGGCGGCGGGTATTATTGATCCGGCCAAGGTTGTCAAGACGGCAATTCAGGCGGCGGCATCAACCGCGGGTGCAATCCTGACCACGGGGTGCGTAATGTCTGAAATCCCCGAAGAAAAACAGGCCACACCTGCAATGGGTGGCGGCATGCCCGGCATGATGTAAAAAACGCCCCGTTTGGGGCGTTTTTTACAAGTGAGAGAGTGATGTAGTGATAAAGTGATCCGTCTCCGCTGACGCTCCGACGCGATTAAAAGTGGTATAGTTTTATAATATTCACACTTAAAGAACGTGTTGCGTATTTTTGTTACTAAGCACTCTTGTCATTGCGAGCGCAGCGCGGCCATCCAGCAAATAATCCTGCGCCAACCGGCGCATGCATTATTTTAAACGCGCTTGCTATGTGAAACGTACTGTGCTAGCGTGAATATAACAATGAAAGGGGGAAACGCCTATGAAATCGTTCGCATTTGCTGTGGCAATCGCCATTGCGCCAATCGTCGCCAATGCTGGCATATACAACACTGGGAATTGGACGCCGTATTTAACATCTGATTTCGGTGCAACATATACCGATGCCACAATTCACGGCTATGACATGGGGGGCTTTACCGGCGTATTTAACATTGGGGCGGGCGCGCGTAATGACCGCACACGTATTGGCGTCACGTACCAGAAACGCGACACAATCAGCGAACTGTTTTCATCGTGGCTGACCCAGACAAACGCCACATTGGACGAACAGGCCGTTATGGCCAACGTGTTGTACGACATTATTTCAACAAATTGGGTTGCCGTGTACGTTGGCGCGGGGGCGGGCGCAAATTTCTATGATTTCAAATTGGAATATGACGACGGCCGTCCGGATTATACCGAAAGTGGTACTGGGTTTATCGGGAATTTGTCCGCGGGCGTAACATTACGCATCGCGCATGTTGGGTTGACCATCGGTGCCGATTACGGGTATGCATCGCACCCACGTTCAACCACAATTACACCGCGTGTTGGCTTGAACCTTAGTTTTTAACCAAGCATTTTTCCAAGATTTTCTTTTCTTCATCGGTGCGTTCGGCATCGGCGGACGCGTCGCGCCCCAGAATCCCAACACATGATTTGAACTGGTTGTCGTCTGGACACGCAAAGCACTTCTGCATCAAACTGGCGGAATATTTGGTGTACGTTTCCTTGGCCACACAGCGTTTTTCTTTCTGATCCCAGAATTGCGTCCCGGAATCGCACTTTACGCAAATATTGTTGGCACTGATACCCTGATACTTGGTCGTTTCACAGTCAACGCATTTATTTGATGTTGCGGATTCAAACGCCTGAACATTGCTGCACGGTTCAATGCACGCACTGTTGCGCTTTACCGTGCCCGTTGGACAGGTGTCCGGCACAGTGCATTCAACATCAGATATTGTGTTGCCACAAACGTCCTTGACCACTTCATATGTACATTTACCACTGGTCAACTGCTTTTCCATGGTTGTGTGTATTTGCCAAGTTTTGCCTTCTGCAAATGTCCCTACTTGGTCAATCGTCCCGTTGCAGCACCAAAATGTTCGACCAGAGTGCGTGAAACTTTGACCGTCGTACAGCCAGTTGACATGATGACGTTTTTTTGCCTTCTTGCCATTGCAAGACAAACTCTGACTGCCACAGAACCAGAATGTATCATACCCCGTAGAGTCACGCCAACATTGTTGCAGGTCATTTGTGTGAAACGCCGCATCGGCATTGCCGACCATAAACAACCCAATCAGTACAGGCAGAATGAATTTGCTTTTTGTCATTTTTTCTCTCCATTGCA
>JAUNMD010000032.1 GCA_030531915.1 Pseudomonadota bacterium | reverse complement strand
ATGGCAGGATTTGATTGCCAAGAGTGCACTGGTTGGGCCGCAAGGGCCAAAGGGTGAACCTGGTGATGGTGCAGATGTTGATTTGACGCCATATGCCAAAACAGCGGATGTTGAAAATGCATTGAATGCCAAGGCGAATGCGTCTGATTTGGCGGCCAAGGCCGATGTGTCTGCATTGAATGATTATGCCAAGACAACGGCGTTGGCAAACTATGCGACAATTATTGATATGAACACGGCGATTGCGAATGCAATTGCGGCGTCATTGGCGAATTATGCAAAACTGTCTGATTTGGACGCGTATGCAAAGACAGCAGACTTGGCGGGCTATGCCACCACAGAACAGTTGGCGCAAAAGGCGAACACATCTGATTTGGCGGCCAAGGCAAATTCGTCTGATGTTTATACCAAATCCGAAACATACACCAAGGGCGAGGTTGACGAGAAAGTTGCCAACGTTGTCGCCGGTGATATGAGCGAGGCATTAAAGGGTTATGCCAAGACCACAGATGTAGAAACGGCACTGAACGCCAAGGCGAATACATCTGATTTGGACGCATATGCCAAGACGGCTGATGTAAACAGTGCGTTGGATACCAAGGCGGACAAGGGTGATTTGGCCGGTTTGGCAACGACGGCGGATTTGGAATCCAAAGCAGACAAGAGCGAATTAAACGGCTTGGCCAAGAGTGCAGATGTGAATGCAGCACTGGCGACCAAGGCGGACAAGAGTGTGACCGATGCGTTGACAACGGCGTTGGCGGACAAGGCAAACAGAAGTGAACTGGACGCGTATGCGAAAACATCTGATTTGTCGGGCTATGCCAAAACGGCGGACGTAAATGACGCACTGGCGCAAAAGGCAAATTCATCAGATCTGGCGGGCAAGGCCGACAAGGCAACCACGCTGGCTGGCTATGGTATTACCGATGCAATGACCGCGGCAGAAATCGCAGCGGCGATTGATGAAAAGGTTGCAGGTTCTGTCGATTTGACATCTTATTATAAAAAGGGTGAAACCGACGAATTGTTAGATGCCAAACAGAATACGCTGACCGCGGCACAGTTGGCGGCGGCAAATTCTGGTATCACGGCCGATGATGTTACAACGTATAACGAATATGCAACCCAGATTGCAGCGAACGCGACGGCGGCAGCAAATGCGGGGACTGCGGCACAGAATGCCCAGACCACAGCAAATGATGCGGCGGCGGCGGTTGCGGCGAAATTGTCCGCGCCAAGTGATTCTGGCACATATTTGTTGACGGTGAACGGTAATTCGAAAACATGGACATCTGTCCAGATTATCGATGGAAACGGTGACCCTATTACAGAGTAGTAACCAAATGAAAAGAGTTTTGTATCTGAATTCCCGCCATAATCGAGAGATTTAGAACAAAAAAACGAAAGAACAAAAGAAAGGAACGAAAATGAAAATCAAAAACATTGCATTCTCTGGATTTATGGCGGCAATTATGCTGTCAACCGGTGCGGCAATGGCTGCGCCACAAATCGCCAGCAAGGCATATGTTGATACAAAATCAGCATCTGTTGCCGCTGCCGCAGTTGATTCTGCACTGAATGACGAAAACGGTGCGATTAAATCCGCATTGGACGCCAAGGCAGATAAAAGCGCGGTCGAAGAAGTAAAGACAACCGCTGACACAGCAAAATCCACAGCGGACGAAGCCAAGACAACAGCCGATACCACGGCCGCCAAGGTAAATAACGAAGAAACCGGTTTGGACGCGACAAACAAAATTGCAAAAGATGCCGCCGCCGCTGCCGCCGCTGCTGATACCAAGGCAGGTGATGCACAGACAGCCGCCGAAGCAGCACAGGCCACAGCAGACGCTGCCGCTACAAAGACAGCATTGAGCGAAGGTTTGGCACTGAAAGAAGATACTGCAAATAAGGCAGGCAGCATCACCGACGCAAACCAGAGTTCTGCATCAGCATTCCCAACAGTTGGTGCTATTACCGAATGGACAAACAAAAAGATTGCGGCGTTGAGTGAATCTGGTCTGCCAGTCAACCCAGATAACATCAGCGACAATTCCATTGATGGTGCAAAATTGGCAAATGGTGCGGTTACAACCGAAAAAATCGCTGATAACGCAGTGACCGAAGACAAACTGTCCCAAGATTTGGCGGACAAGGTCAACGGTGCACAGACATCTGATGATGTTTCTGCGGCAATCGCCGATGCAATCAAGAATAAAGCCGATAAATCCACAACATTGGGCGGTTACGGCATCACAGACGCAATGACAGAAACCGAAATCAAGAGTTACGCGGTTCCAAAACCAAGTACAGAATGCACCGCGGAATCCGGCCGTTGCGTATTGTCTGTTGACACATCTGGTTCACCATACTGGATGGATGTAACAAAGCCAATCGATGACACCACAACAGGTGAATAATTCAAGAGATTAAATAAAAAACAAAAAAAGAAAGAAAGGAAAGAAAAATGAAAAAACTGACAGCAGGTATTTTAACCGTTATGCTGGGAATCGTTGCAGCGAACTCTGCTGATGCGTCCATCGCGTCCAAGGGTTATGTTGATGCACAGGTTGGTACAAAGGTATCCACATCTGACTTTACAGCATTCCAAACAACAAACACATCAGCGATTGCTGATGCCAAGAAAGCTGGCACAGATGCCGCCGCAGCGTTGGACACCTATAAAACATCTAATGATGCAGCCGTTGCAGCCAAGGCAGATTCAGCCACTGTAAACGCAGAATTGGCAAAGAAACAGGACAAATTGGTATCAACAGATAACGTTGTTATCAATGACGACAACACAATCACATTGAAGGGCATCGCCACAGATACAGGTTTGGCGGATTTGCAAAAAACAGTTGGTGAACACACCACAACGTTGGGCACATTGACTGGTGACGGTGATGGTTCTATTGCAAAATCTATTGCTGATGCAATTTCTGGCGAAGTAACCCGTGCAGATGGTGCATATGCAACCGCGGCACAGGGTGCAAAAGCCGACTCAGCGGTTCAGCCAGCGGCAATCGCAGATATGGAAACAAAAACAAACGCATCTGCGACATATGCGACCAAGACCGCATTGGAAGGTGTTGATGGCAAATTTGCAAACTATACAACAACCACAGATATGAACAAAGCGTTGGATCTGAAAGCAGACAAAGCAACAATCGGTGAAGTTGAAACCGGTAAAACAGTTGTCGAAATGATCGCTGATGCCAAGAGTGCTGCATCTGGTGATACAACTGCGTTGCAGGCACGTGTCAAGACAATCGAAGACAGCGATGTTATGGCATCTGGTGCGACCAAGGAAAAGATTGATGCAATCGCAACCAACACTACAAACATTTCTGCGAATAAAACAGCCGTAGAAGCAGTTGCCAAAGATTTGGCTGATAACTATACCAAGACAACAGATTTGGGCGCATTGGCCAAGGCAGCCCCAGGCGAATGCTCGAACCCAACCAAGAAATGCGCGTTGGTATTTGACGGTACCAGCTATGCTTGGGAAGTTATCGAACGTGACGCTGAAAATCAGTAATCACGAATAAGTTGTGCCATGCTCCTTTGGATTCACGGATGGGGGGCATGACACATTCAGGTCAGGGATTTAACAGGTTATAAAAACGAAGGTTTTGGGAAAAAATGAAAAGATTAACAAGTATTTTGGCGATTTCTGTGATTGCGGTTATGTCCGCAGGTGCGGCGCGTGCTGATATCGCATCAACAACATATGTTGATAACAAAGTATCGCCAGTTTCCACCAAGGCAGATACCAATGCCGGTGAAATTGCAACATTAAAATCAGGCAAGCAAGATAAATTAGGATACACGGCTGAAAACGCAGCGAACAAGGTAAAATCTGGCGGTGATATGGAAACTGCATTGAAAGCAGCAGATGCGGATACGAAATATCCTACCTTGAAAGCAGCACTTGAAGTTGCGCAGGTTGCAGCGGGTGCAGCAACGGCAAACTATGGCGAATTGGCAAATCATGACACCGTTTCAACTGATTTGATTGATAATGGTGCGGTAACGACAGCAAAAATTGCCGATGGTACAATCGTAAATGCTGATATCGCAGCGAACGCGGCCATCGACCAGTCCAAAATCGCAGGTTTGGCGGATTCTATTGCCGATGCCAAGGGTGCTGGTACAGCGGCGGCGTCTGCGTTGAACGCTTATAAAACATCTAATGATGCCGCGGTGAAAGCAGTGAAGACGACGGCTGATAATACAGCGGCTGCGGTGAACAATGCGACAACAGGTTTGGCTGCAACCAAAAAGATTGCAGATGACAATGCCGCAAAGTTGAAGAATATGGCGACCAGCGAAACCGTAACCGCATTGACAACACGTGTTGGAACTGCTGAAACTAACATCACGAGTTTGCAGAATGGAAAACAGAATAAATTGGTTTCCAGTGGTGAAAATGCAAACATCAGTGGTTCGAATGGCGTAACCGTTACAGTCGGCACTGATGGCAAGATTGCTGTTTCCGGTAATCAGAGCGCAATTAACACAGCAATTGCTGGTAAATTGGGTAAAAACGAAAATGCTGTATCTGCAACCAAAGCAACCCAAGATGGCAGTGGTAACACAATTACAGCAACATATGCCACCAAGACAGAGTTGGGAACCAAGCAAGATAAATTGGGTTACACAGCTGAAAATACGTCGAACAAAGTAACAGCGATTTCGTCAACATCAACAGATACCCAGTATCCAAGTGCCAAGGCCGTTTACACTGAATTGGCGAAAAAACAGAACAATATCACGATTGATTCTGAATTGAGTTCAACCAGCACAAACCCAGTACAGAACAAGGTGGTAAATAATGCGTTGGCGGGTAAACAGGCAACATTGACCACTGCACAGTTGAGCGCGGCGAATTCTGGTATTACCTCAACCAAGGTAACCACGTATGATGGGTATGGTGCGAAAATTACGACCGCTCAGAACACTGCTAATACTGCAAAAACAACGGCAGAAGCGGCAATTGCAGCGCCTGCGGCCGCCACAACCAGTACCGATGGCGTGTATACACTGACAATGAAAGTTGTTAATGGTACAAAAACGTATGCATGGGAACAGATTGGGCGTTAATGCATGATAAAAAACATGGTATGGCGTGAACGCTTTTGCGTCATACCATGTACAAAAGGCACTTGCCATAAAACAGGATTTTTTGGTATTATATTACTGAGAGATTAAATATACAGAATGTAGAGTCATGAAATATATTAAAAGTATCTTTGCTGTTTCGATTGTTGCCATGGCTGTTGTGGGAAATGCGCGTGCAAGTATCGTATCGCAAACAAACATCGTTGGCGGTTCAAATGTATCTGTAAGTGTGCCGAAATCTGGTACTAACGCGGGCAAGGTTGTTATTTCTGCAACTGATACGAATACGACGTATACAACAGGTACAACGACATATTCTGGTACAACAAAATTGTACACGGGGACGGGCAGTGCGACTGATGGTACGCTGACCCAAAAAGCAATTACAGATGCGTTGGGTGGCAAGTTATCTACATCTGGTACGGCGGCCAAAGCAACGGCTGATGCCAGCGGTAACACAATTACATCAACATATGCCACCAAGACAGAGTTGGGAACCAAGCAAGATAAATTAGGGTACACGGCTGAAAACGCAGCGAACAAGGTAAAATCTGGCGGTGATATGGAAAGCGCGTTGGCGGCAGCAGATGCGGATACAAAATATCCTACCTTGAAAGCAGCTCTTGAAATTGCGCAGGTTGCAGCGGGTGCGGCAACGGCAAACTATGGCGAATTAGCAAATCATGACACCGTTTCAACTGATTTGATTGACAATGGTGCGGTAACATCCGCCAAGATTGCCGACGGTACGATTGCAACGGCTGACTTGTCGGGCGGTTCTGTTACGACAGCAAAAATTGCTGACTTGAACGTGACCGAGGGGAAAATTGCGGCAAACGCAGTTACCACTGCAAAAATCAAGGACGCGAATGTTACCACGGCCAAGGTCGCGGATGGTGCAATCACATCTGCCAAGATTGCTAATGGTACGATTGCGGAAGCGGATTTGTCTGATGCGGTAAAAACGAAACTAAATGCAACGGTTCAGACATTTAACCCTGCGTCGGCAACAGCGGGCAAATATGTGACCAACTTTACCAAAAGTGGCACAACCGTTACAGCAACAACTGCATATGTCCAGATTCCTGTTGGTTCGGCAACCGCGCCGACCAGCGTGGCATCAATCTGGGTTGAATAAAAAACGCGCCACCGGCGCGTTTTTTCAAAGTTCAAAGTACAGAGTTCAAAGTTCAAATGATGTGTCCGCCGTTTGGCGGACGGTTTTATTTACTGGATTGCCACGCTGCGCTACGCTTGCTCGCAATGACAAAGGTGCTGGCAGTGCAAAAAACGATTGCGGCAGGGCGCAGTCCGCAGGCGACACATTTTTAAGTTTTATATTCTAAAACTATATCACTATATTGCCATTCTGGCCTAGAACAGTGATATCAGGCAGATGCCCAGACCGGCGGCGATAATCGCGCCCAATGTCAATGGCCAGAAATATTTTTTCACGATTGTGTTCGCATGTTCTTGGAATCGCCACAGTAAATAACCAACAATTGCAAAACGCCCCGTACGGAATATCGCAGATACACCCAAGAATAATAAAATTGGATAACCTATGAATCCCAACCAGATTGCCAGCAATTTATATGGAATCGGTGTCACCGCGGTCAGCACAATAATCAATATGCCGTACCGTGAAAACATTGGTTTGATTGCTGTTTCTATCAATTCTGGGTTTGAAAATGTTGTTATCAGCCACATGCCAACAGAATCATACAGCCATGCACCAATCATATACGCAATCGCACCACCAACAATTGAACCCAATGCCGCAGCCACAGTGATGGGCAGAGCGCGCCTTTTGTTCGCAATTATGGGCGGGGTCATAAATACCTCTGGCGGGACAAATAAAAATATAGATTCACAAATTGTTAGTAAAAATACAATCCATGTGTATATGGGACTCTCGGATTTTTTCAGAATATATTCAGCAAACTTCATTGATTCTTTCCTGCTGTTGAACAAAATTTACTTGATTGTAAATGAATATCGGCTACATTACAATCAGATAATGATACAGGGGTGATTTTTATGCCAAGAAAACAAATGCCAAGTAATTCCAATCGCGCGGGGCGCGTCGCGTCCAAGGTTCAGACACTGGTCGCAGAAATTCTGCGTGATGATTACAGCGATGATAAATTGCTGGCTGGGGTGTCCTTGGTTGGGGCGGTTGCGCATGGCGGGTTGCAGTTCGTGCGGCTGTTTTATTATTCGCGTGATAAAAACATTCCCGCGGTGCAACAACGTTTGGACGCGATTACACGTATGGTACGCTTTGAATTGGCGGCACGTATGAATCAGAAATATGTGCCAGAAATTCGTTTTGAATATGACGATACATTGGAACGCGCCGCGCGAATTGACGCTTTGTTGGAAAATCTGTAAAAAACTGCCCGCCGTTTGGTGGGCCGTTTTTATTTACTGGATTGCCACGGCTCTGCTTGCAATGACAAATGTAATATGAAAAAAATACGGTTGAAAATTACAATATACTGGTGTATCATTGCCGCATGCATCAAAAAAATATCAGAAATTTTGCAATTGTTGCACATATTGATCATGGTAAATCGACGCTGTCTGATCGGCTAATTGAGTATACAGGCGGTCTGCAATCGCGCGAAATGAAAGCCCAAGTTTTGGATTCTATGGATATAGAACGCGAACGTGGCATTACAATCAAGGCCCAGACAGTGCGTCTGAATTATCATGCGCGTGATGGGCAAACGTATCAGTTAAATTTGATGGACACGCCGGGGCACGTGGACTTTTCTTATGAGGTATCGCGCAGTTTGGCCGCGTGCGAGGGGGCATTGATTCTGGTCGATGCAACCCAAGGGGTTCAGGCCCAGACGTTGGCAAATGCTTATTTGGCGTTGGACAACGATTTGGAAATGCTGCCGGTGCTGAATAAAATTGATTTGCCGTCCAGCGATGTAGAAGGTACGCGTCAGCAAATAGCAGATGCAATCGGGCTGGACGCGACAAATGCCGTATGCGTTTCTGGGAAAACAGGTGCGGGCGTGCCCGAACTGTTGGAAGAAATTGTTCATAAATTGCCCGCCCCACACGGTAATGAAGATGCCCCAACGCGCGCGTTGTTGGTGGATTCGTGGTATGATTCTTATCTGGGGGTGGTGGTTTTAGTACGCGTGGTTGATGGAAAATTATCACGTGGGCAAAAGATAAAGTTTTTGGCAACTGGTGCGGAATATACGGTTGAAAAAATCGGATATTTTACACCCAAGATGGTTGATGTTGATACCCTGAATACTGGTGAAATTGGTTTTATTATCACGGGTATGAAAACAATTCATGATTGCAAGGTTGGTGATACAATTGCCGATGCCAAGGTGGCGGCCGCCACTGGGGCAGAGGCATTGCCAGGGTTCAAACCGTCTGTGCCTGTGGTGTTTTCGTCATTCTTTCCCGTGGCTGCGGACGATTATCCGACATTGCGTGAAAGCGCAGAAAAGTTGGCGTTAAATGACGCGTCGTTTATGTTCACAACCGAAAAATCATCTGCGCTGGGGTTTGGGTTGCGCTGTGGATTTTTGGGATTATTGCATATGGAAATTATCAGCGAACGCCTGTCGCGCGAATTTAATTTGTCGTTGATAAATACTGTGCCCAGTGTGTTATACAAGGTCTATATGCGTGACGGCAGCGAAATGGATTTGGAAAATCCAGCAGATATGCCCGATGTGACGAAAATTCAATCTATTGAAGAACCATGGGTTCGTGCCACAATTATGATGCCAGATAAATACATGGGCGGAATTATGTCGCTGTGTGCGGAACGCCGTGGCGTCCAAGAAAACGTATCTTATGTTGGTAATCGTGCGGTATTGGTGTATCAATTACCGTTGGCAGAAATCGTGTTTGATTTTTATGACAGGGTAAAATCTATATCTT
>JAUNMD010000139.1:1131-1540 GCA_030531915.1 Pseudomonadota bacterium | reverse complement strand
CCCGCATTGTCCTTCGTAAAGACCATCTCCTCCATATAGTAGGACTTTTTTACCTGCATGCCCGCCTCAATCTTGCGGATCACGTCGGAAAGGAGCGGCCCGGACAGCGGATTGCACTCCACGTCCACGTTGATTTTGCCTTCCTCCACGTATTCGAGCGCCTTCCGGGAGCCGTCAAAGGAAATCAGCGTGACATCCTTCCCCGGCTCGATCCCGGCTTCCTCCAGCGCCTCCATCGCGCCAAACGCCATGTCATCATTCTGCGCCACGACAACGTCGATGTCGTCGAATTCCTTCAGGAAACGCTCCATGACCTCCTTGCCCTTGGCCTCCGTAAAATCGCCGCCGTTCTGCGCCGTCAGCTTCCAGTTCGGATGCCTTGCCGCAATGACGTTGAAGCCTGCGGTTC
>JAUNMD010000139.1:660-1121 GCA_030531915.1 Pseudomonadota bacterium | reverse complement strand
CTGCAGGACCACGATGTTGGTCTCCTTGTCACTTCTTCCCTGCGCTTCCAGATTCTCTTCCAGCCACTCTCCCGCCTTGACGCCTTCTTCCCGCATGTCTTCTCCGACAAAGCAGGTATACAGCGAATCGTCCGCGACGGAAATTGCCCGGTCCAGAACGATCACCGGAATCCCTGCCTCTTTTGCCTCCTCCAGTACGGTCTCCCAGCCGCTCTCGCGGACGGGGCAGAATACGATCACATCCACTCTCTGCGAAATAAAGCTGCGCAGCGCCTTGATCTGCTTGTCCTGCATCTGCCTCGCGTTGTCGAACAGAAGAAAATAACCGTTTTCCTCCGTCAGCGTCTCGCGGACCGAATTCGTATTGGCTGTTCTCCAGATCGATTCACTCCCAAGCTGCGAAAAACCGACGCTGATCAGATCCTCGTTCTGCGCTTCCTCCGCTTCCCCTGCGGAATTCT
>JAUNMD010000139.1:285-650 GCA_030531915.1 Pseudomonadota bacterium | reverse complement strand
AAGGGACTGCAGCCGGAAAGAAGCGCCGCGCACAAGAGTGCAAGCGCCGTCATCCATCTTCTTTTTTTCCTTCCTGGTTCTGTTTTCATCTTTATATCCAGTCTTTCGCCCGGTCTGCCGGGTGCTTCTGCACACATGGCATAGGTTTCCGCCCCGGCTGATCTCCGGGCCCGACGGCTTTTGTCCGGTCATAATTCGGCCATCCGGATTGCCGGTCTTCTATAAATTAAATCGAAACATCTGTCGATGCCGCCGGCTCTCCGCCCTCCTGCTCCTCATGAAGAAGAATGGCCGGAATGGCAACGCCCACGCGGGTTCCCCTTCCCTCCTCCGAATCGATCGTCAGGCCGTAGTTCGCGCCGAAA
>JAUNMD010000139.1:0-236 GCA_030531915.1 Pseudomonadota bacterium | reverse complement strand
TCTCTCATTGACATTCGCCATCCCGAAGCCCTTGTCGGTCTCCTTGCAGGGGCGCTGAATCTCCTCCCGAAGGTGCGCAAGCTCTTCAGGGCTCATGCCGATTCCGTCGTCCTCCACCGCAAAGCGGATAAGGCCGCCGTCCCGCTCCCCGGTGATGCGGATTTTCCCGCCGCTTCGCTTGTTCTTTATCCCGTGGTAAAGCGCGTTCTCGACAAGCGGCTGGAGCGTCATTTTCA
>JAUNMD010000138.1 GCA_030531915.1 Pseudomonadota bacterium | reverse complement strand
GTCGCTCTCAAATCTGCAAACAGACTATATCGACCTACTGCTCCTGCACTGGCCGTTCGCCAACTACTACGCGGCGTGGCGCGCGCTGGAAAAGCTATATGAGGATGGCAAAGTGCGCGCCATCGGCGTCTCGAACTTTGAGCCCGACCGGCTTCTCGACCTCATCGCCTACAACAAGGTCGTTCCGGCGGTGAACCAGATCGAAACAAACCTCTACTGCCAGCGCAGCGCCGAGCGCGGCTGGATGGACAAAAAGCAGGTGGCGCACATGGACTACGCGCCGCTGGGACAGGGTAACCGGAATGAGATGTTCCGCGAGCCCGCCGTGCTGGCTCTTGCCGAAAAATACGGCAAAACGCCCGCGCAGGTCCTGCTGCGCTTCCTGACGCAAAAGGGCATCGCCGTCATTCCGAGAAGCACAAAGGCGGAGCATATCCAAGAGAATTTCGACCTGTTTGACTTTGCGCTGAACCGCGAGGAAATGGCGCAGCTCGCCGCGCTGGACAAAAAAGAGCCGCTGATCGGCAAGCCGGAAACGCCGGAGCTGGTCGAATTTTCGTTGACGTGGTGAATAGGAAATAGAAGAAATCATATTTCCGCTTTGCTTGCTTGAGCGAAGACGGATACGGGGGATAATTCTACCGAAAAAGCGCCCTGAGCCTTATGGCTCAGGGCGCTGCATTGTTGAAAATGACTTTATGTAAACTGCAAAAGCGGCTGCAACGTGTTCAGATATTCAACCGGCGGCGCAGCTCACGGACGCGCTCGCGGCTGATGGGCAGCACGGAGTCCGTACCGCGCACGCGCAGGGCAAAGCTGTTGCCCGTCCACGGGAAGATGCTGACGATATAGCGCAGGTGGACAAGGCAGGTCTTGTGGATGCGGTAAAAGTCCTGCTCGCCGAGCCGGCTCTCGTATTCGCCGAGCGAGGTCGTATCGGGATAGCTCTTACCGGAGATGGTGTGGAGGATGCAGCCGCGGCCGATGCCGTCGGTCTCGATGTAGGTGATCTCGTCGGTGTCGAGCAGCGTGGTGCTGCGGTTGCTGTTCACGGCGATGCGGTGCAGCACGGGCGGCGCGGCTGACGCGGCTGGCGCGGGTTCGGCGGTGCAGCGCCGGAGCGCCTCGCGGATGCGGTCGGGGTCGAAGGGCTTGAGCAGATAGTCGTCCGCGCGCAGCTCGAAGGCGCGCACGGCATAGTCGGAGTAGGCCGTGGCGAAAATGATCTTTGCCTGCGGCATCAGACGGCGGGCAAGGGCGGCGATGGTCGTGCCCTCCATATCGCCGAGGTGGATGTCGAGAAAGAGAATGTCGAACGTGTGTTTTTCCAGCAGCTCTACCGCCTGCGCGCCGCTTCCGGCCTCGAAGATCTCGGCGTGCGGCAGAAAGCCTTCGATCTGGCGCACGAGCGCCACGCGGGAATATTTTTCATCGTCGATCACGGCAATTAGAATCGAAGTACCCTCCTCTTATTCATCAAAAGGCATTTCAGGCGGGATGAGCGGCAGCGAGAACGACACGGTCGAGCCCTTGCCGCTGCTGTCG
>JAUNMD010000137.1 GCA_030531915.1 Pseudomonadota bacterium | reverse complement strand
CGTCGATCTCAACGCGCAGTTTGGATACGGTTTCATTCGTAGGCTCGAGCGCAGGGGCATAGCCCGTAACGCGGAAGTAGTCTGTGATGCTGATTCCGGAATAACTGCAGGATACGTACTCAAGAAGCGTAAGTTTTGCCTCGGCATAGTTGTTGAGTCCAGAGGTAGCGTCAGCAATGACGGCACTGGCGGCGAGCAATCGCTTTTTCTCTGTCGTGTCCGGATGAGCCACAGCCTAAGTCCCTTTAATCCTTATCAATCTCAATTAGATATTCAGCGACCACCGCTCCTGTCTCAGCGGCGGTTTTGTTGGGCCTATACCTCCCAATCTCGCCAAGCTCATAAACATCAACTTTGCCGAGCTCCGACAGGCCATCAAGCAAATCATCGAGCGCCACATGCCCCTGCGAGCTGTACGAGAGGAAGATACGGCGTGAGTCCAGCCCGCCTACGCAGTCACAAAGCGCCCTGAGAGCCTTCGTCTTGTAGCAGAAAGGCGATGCCATGTGTTTCCACGGGCGAAGGCCGGCAACGCCCTCAACCTTCGGCTCATCATGATACGCGATGGTTTCGGGAATGTGATAGTAGGAGGCGTACTGTCGCTTAGTGTAGGGAGGGTCGAGGTAGACCGTATCGCCGGGAGATACTTTAAGTGAAAACACGTCACCAACCTGAACCCGATGCCCTATCGAAGAGGATAGAAGCTCGCGCGGCCTTACCGAAAAAGCGCCATACGACTGTTGAGTCCACCTCTTTAAGAAGCATCCATATGTACCAGCAATATTGGCAATGGAGTTCGAAGCCTCAATGACATCAGCAACGAGGAGCGTCTCCTCAACACCTCCAATGACGCCGGAATCCCGCCATTCGGCAATGAGATTACGGGCACCATCGATACGGCGGGCATTATCTTCCGTAAAGTACCTTCTCTCGTGCGGACAAAAGGCAGCGGAAGCAGGACTGTAGGTTCGCCAGATATAGCCGTCGCTCGGAGCACAGGCGTTGAGTCTTTCGATAGCCGACTCATACGAACCGAGCTCCTTGAAATTAAGCTCAGAACCGAAAAGCTGCGAGGCGTCGGTAATCTTACCGGCTGAAAGCAGCGTATCGTTGCAATCAACGTTCCAACCGCGAAGGGCAGCGGTGCGCGCAACGACGCCGGTGCCACAGAAACCGTCGACAAAACGGCCTGAATAGCCGCTAGGCGACCCAACAATATCGAGAATCGCCTCAGCTAGGCGAGCTTTTGAACCAATGTACCGTATCGTCATCCTGCTCCAATCCACCGGTGTATTTTACTACCCAGCCCGGACAGCCGGAACACCCAAGTGAGTCCGAAGCCGATTAGAAGGGTGGCTACTAGAGACTCGCCAGAGCGAAAAACCAACGCCGCTCCTGCAATTCCGTCCCATCCTCGCCAGCGTTTAACCTTTTCAGCCGCCCCGCGGCCGGAGGCCGGCCAGGCTCGACGCTGCTCGTCGAGGGTTCGTCCGCGTCGTGGCCGCGTGCGCTCCAGACGCCTCCGCCGGCCCGGTCGCGCCCATGGCA
>JAUNMD010000031.1 GCA_030531915.1 Pseudomonadota bacterium | reverse complement strand
TGGCGCGTTTTTTATTCGCTATAATAACATGCTGGGTCAAAGTCGTATTCGCCGGTGCCGTCCTTGCCCGATGTTGCGTAACAATTTGTTATGCTGGTGTTGTCGCCCGCAACCGATGTTCCAGAACCAGGACATTCAACACAGTTATTTAACAGTGCTGTGGCAGTGCCATAGTATCCCTTGGAACATCTGTATTCTGTGCTACTGAGGCATTTGCATGTGGATGTATTACAAACGTTGGTTGTCTTGCTTTCAACACCCGTCTCTGTTCTGGATATTATCCACATGTCACTGTTGAAGCAATTCGTGCATGTGCCGTCGCAGGTGCTGGAATCTTGTACACAGGTTTTGTATGATACAGTGCCACAACTGGATGTGATTTTTGATTTTGTTGTCAGGGTATATCCCGTGGAGCATGTTACACATGATTTTAATTTTTGTGTGCCATAACATTCGGTTGTGGATGTGGCGCAATTAGTGCCAGATGATACTGTGGTATATGTTGTGCCGATTTTGCATGAACCTGTGCAGTCCGTTATTTCAGTGCCCCCGTCAAAAACGCAATCGTTATAGTCCACTGTGTTGATGCATCCCGTTACAGATGTTGTTGTGCTGGATATTGACATTCCACTTCTGCATGTCTTACACGATCTGATGCGGTAACCGTTATAACAAGAATCAGAGTATGTTGCGCATGTAACGGTGTTTATTGGTTCGGTTTCGTCGTCAGTGCCGCACTTTGCTGCGGGGCAAATTGCACCGCTGGCTGTGTTGGTTATGGCCAGCATCGGCATAACGGCAGCTAATGTGATAATGCATATTTGTTTAATTTTCATGTCTCCATCTCCTGCTTTTTTATAATTAAAAACCACCAGTTTTCACAGGTGGCCAGGAGGTTAACGACAATCACAAGAATTGTGTTGCTTATTTGATATTCAGCAACCCTCCTGACCAGCAAATCAGGAGATTGTTTTTTCGTCGTAATACAAAAAACGGCGCAAACTGCGCGCCAAATAATCGTACTATCGACGCTTGTGCAAGGGTCGTTACACCCCATCGTTGGAACACCCAACGACATCAGGATTATATGCGTTTTGTGGAATAAATACAAGTAGAAATGTTTGTGGCAATCTATTCTTTATGTGTTGTGCTCGTAATGATATTGTGTGCGAAGGCCCGCCGCTTGGCGGGAAATAAAAAACGCCCCGATGGGGCGGTTTTTTATTTCTTTTCGATAACAACCATTGCGGCGGAATAATCATCTTGGTCGGTGATTGACAGGTGCACCGTTGCGTCGCCACCCGCCAGCTCTTTTAACACCGCCTTGGCCCCGCCGGCAATCAATAATTCGGGGCGACCCGCGTCATTGTGGACAACCGACACGTCCGAGAAAGCGATGTCATCGCCAAAGCCCGTGCCCAGTGCCTTTAAGCATGCCTCGCGCGCGGCCCAGAAATTTGCCAGATGTTTTTCCGCGTTTGCGTTATCGGTATCTGCATATTCCAATTCTTTCTTGGTAAAAATACGTTGTTTCTTGAACGCAGACCAATCCAAGAAACGACCACTGTCCACCAAGTCAATTCCAATGCCTACAATCATGAACACACCCCCATATACGGTTTGTTGATATGCCGCATACTAATAACTTTTTTCCGATTCGTGCAAGCAGAATTTTACATCAAAGAAAACCGCCAAGGATTTGGCGGTTTTAGTGTTATTTTTTGGTTGGCTTTTTGTCACATGTGGGGTGTTGACAATCGCAGGTGTTGTGGATTTGACCACAGTGTTTGCATTTCCCTTTCTGGGTATCAGTTTTTGACATATTGCATCCTTTTGTTTATGTGTGAAAGAACTGTCCGGACAATATGTATTTTACCGCATGCGCGCCATACCAACAATATGCATGTATTCATAAGGGGAAAATTGATATTGGGGTGACAGGAATCCCTCGCGCACGCCGTATAATACGCCGTGGCTGTGGGGCACTCGTTTGCGTTCAAACTGCGCGTTGCTTGTTTTCACGTACTCGTTGTCGAACCTGATATTGCTGACGCAATAAGAGGCCGATTACGTGCAAACCCACAAACACAATAAAAAACGCGGTTAGAAACCGCTTTTTTTATTGTGGTCGGGGTGACAGGATTGGCTGACGCCGACCTTGGCACATTCGCTGATGCGAACCGGCATACTGACGTCTGCCTTGTGCCTGCGGTTCGAACCTGCTTGCCCCGCAGGTTCGATTCCAATCGCGCAAAAATTAAACCGCCCATACAGGACGGTTGAATTTTTGGTCGGGGTGACAGGACTCGAACCTGCGACCCCTTGCACCCCATGCAAGTACTCTACCAGGCTGAGCTACACCCCGACGACCACCGTAATATAAAACATTGTGTGGCGAAAAACAATACCTTTTATGTGTTTTTTATTTATGATATAATTCACAATGTTTCAGGTGGGGGAGAGTTTTCAAATGGTTTGGTCAATACTTGCAAAATATGGAATCAAAGCCGTCGCAAAGGCCGGTGCAAAATCTGGGGCAAAAAGCGCGGCTAAATCCGCAGGCAAAAAAATTGGCAAACAGGCCGCCAAGGGTGCGGCGGCGTCTGCGACTGATGGTTGGGTTTGGAAGGTTTTGGATTACACCGATCCTTTTTACTGGATTGGTCGTGGTATAAAGTCCATTGGTGGGCGCAGTGCGGCACGTGGCGTTGCCCAGGGGGCGGCAAAGCAAGCCGCCAAAAGCGCGACAAAACGTGCGGCAAAGCGCAGTATATTCAAACGTGGCATTGCCAAACTGGGCGTGTTGGGTGTCGTTGGCAGCAGTTTATCTTATGCGGCGACAACCATATTGCCCGACATGATTGTGCCGGCGTTGGGGGCGGCGATTGGTACGGCGGGCGCGTTATATGGTGCAAAGAAAGTAAAACAGATTTCTGAACGCAAAGAAAAAGAGAAAGAAGCGGAGGCCCAGCGCGCGGCGCAAGAGGCAGCGGCATTGGACGAGCAAACGCGGCGTATGATTCTGATGCGTCGTGGTCAAATGGCGCGCGCGGCATAATTATTTCGCTACAAAAAATATAAACCACACGCACAGCATTATACCCAATCCCAACAACAGGTATCGTGCGATTGTGAAAGAGTTTGTTTGTGCTTTCATATGTGTATTATAACCGCAACGCGCACGAAAAAATATCGGTATGATTTCCCAGATTTGATTGATTTTTTGCAAATCGTGGGCTAGAATACCTGCGTTAAATTTTTACAGCAGTACAAAGGGGAATGGCCATGTTTGTTACGGAAAAGTTAAAATCATTCTCTTGGGTGAACGTCGGAAACCCTGATCACGAAGATTTTGAAAAACTGCAAACAGAATACAAGATTGACGAAGATACTATATCGGACATTCTAGACCCCGACGAGCAACCACGTATCGAGGTCGAAGATGACTATAAGGTTATAATTGTTCGTTTCCCAATTATCAATCGCGAAACGGACACGTTGTGGCATACCGAACCGTTGTCGATTATTTATTCCACATCGCGCGTGATTACCGTGTGTCGCAAGCGTTGCGATTTGCTGGACAAAATCAAGAAAGACGAAAAGACGACGCGTGAAGAATTTATTCTGAATATTATTTATTATATTGCGGAATCGTACCTGCGTTTCTTGAAAGAATTGAACAAGCGCGTTTTGGAATCCAAGCAGGCGTTGCTGGAACGCGTGCGTCGTCGCAACCTGTTGGCGTTGTTAGAGGTTGAAAACAGTTATACCCTGTATATGGCGGGCATCAAGGGCAATGTGGCGGTGCTGGACAAACTGGAAAAAATGCGTGGTTTTGTAAAATCCGAAGATGCCGAAGATTTGTTAGAAGATGCACGCATTGAATTGGCACAGGCGACCGAGGTTGTGACGTCGTACAGCAAGATGCTGAAATCTATCAAAGAAACATTTGAAAGCGTCATCAATATGGATTCGAACATGTACGTCAATCGTTTGACCATGTGGAGCATTATTTTGGCCGTGCCAACGGTTGTGGTGGGATTCTATGGCATGAATATGAAATTGCCATTTGCGGAATATGAACAGACCGCATCGACAATCTTGATTGCAATAATGATTTTGTTGCTGGGGTTTGCGATGTTTAATTTGATGCGACGTCGTGTCGTGTAAACAAAAAACGCCCGTATGGGCGTTTTTTTTAATCCAATGCGGCCAATATATTTACAAAGTTATCTTCGGCGGCGTCGGCACTGACATCAACATCAGAAAAATGGATTCCGCCCGCCGTGCGCAACCAATCAATCGCAGGCATTGTTGTTTCGTTGAATTTGTCCAAGCGGTGTTGAACAACCGCGGCGTCGTTGTCGTCGGCGCGCGCACTGCCCGCGTTCAGGCGGCGTTGCAGACGCTGTAAAATAACATCGCACGGCACATTCAAATACATCACGTGAACGTTAAATTTATCGGCGTATGTATCGACCAACCATTTTGCCTGTGCCAATGTGCGTGGAAATCCGTCCAGCAACACATCGCGGTCTGGGGTGATTTTTGATTGCATCAAATCGAACAAGTATTTGTCGGGTACAAAATCGCCCCGTGCAATCAAACGCCCTATTTCCGAATCCGCCGGCATTTCGCGCAGAATCGCGCCGGTTTCGATATAGTTAAACTCGCAACGCTGGCGCAGCAGACGCGCAAACGTCCCCTTGCCCGCACCGGGTGCACCCATTAAAACCAATAATTCGTTTTTATCTGTCTTCATAGCGCATGTATTATACCATAAAATAAAAAGTGATACAAGAATGACGATATATGTGCGCAGAACGGCGGGATCTGGTAATAAAAATCCCCGACAATGGTGTCGGGGATTTTAGGAATAATTTACAAACGTAAATTATTTTTTGCTGTTTTCAATCGCCGCGCCCAAGATGTCGCCCAAGACAGAGCCGCTGTCGGCCTGGTTGGCGTATTCTTTGACGGCCTGCTTTTCCAGGGTCACCTGCAATGCGCGGATGGACAGTTTAACAGTGTTGTCTTCAACGGAAACAACAGATGCTTCGACTGTGTCGCCCACTTTGAATTTGCTGGTGTCCTGTTCCGCTTTTTCGCGTGACAGGTCTGTGCGACGAATAACACCACGGATTTCGTTTGGCAATGCCAAAATCAATTCGTCTGGTGTGATTTCAGAAACAGTACCGGACACAACCGCGCCTTTCTTGATGGCAACGTGTGCATTGTCGGCACTTTCGGTCAACTGTTTGATGCCCAGTGTAACGCGTTCTTTTTCTGGATTGATGTCCAAAATTTTCGCTGTTACTTCTTGGCCACGAACGAACTTTTTCAATTCTTCTTCGTCCAGTTTGTTCCAAGACAGGTCGGAAATGTGAACCATACCGTCCAATTCTGGGGTCAACTGAACAAACAGACCAAATTCTGTGGTGTTCTTGATTGGGCCAGTTACAACATCGCCAACGTTGTGGGTTTCTGCAAACTGTTTCCATGGATTTGGTTGCAGTTGTTTGTAGCCCAACGAAATGCGGCGTTTTTCCTGATCAATGCCCAAGACAACAACGTTGACATCCTGACCCGCCTGCAAAACTTTGCTTGGGTGAATGTTCTTGTTTGTCCAAGACAGTTCAGACATGTGAACCAGACCTTCGATATTGTTGCCCAAATCAATGAATGCGCCGTAATCGGTGATGGATGAAACCTTGCCCGATACTGTGTCGCCAACATTGAATGCGCGGGATGCTGTATCCCATGGGTCGGCTTCCAACTGTTTCGCACCCAACGAAATACGGTGGGATTCTGGGTCGAACTGGATAACCTTGACCTTGATTTTTTCACCAACGTGAACCAATTCGCGTGGGTGATTTACGCGTTTCCAAGACAGGTCGGTAACGTGCAGCAAACCATCAACACCACCCAAATCAACGAACACACCGTAATCTGTGATGTTCTTGACTGTGCCTTCGATAACAGCACCCAATGTGATGTTCTTCATCGCTTCGCGTTGTGCAGCCGCGATAGAATCGGACTGAATCGCGCGACGTGATACGATTGCGTTTGTGCGCAATGCGTCCATTTTCAAAACGCGGAATTTGTCTTTCAAGCCAATCAACGATTTTGCATCGCGAACTGGTTTGTGGTCAACCTGGGACGATGGCATAAATGCAAATACACCACCCAAGTCAACGGTGTAACCACCGCGGACAACGTCGATAATTGTACCTTCTGGGTCAACGCCTTCGGCAACTGTCTTTTCCAAATCTTTCCATGCTTTTTCAGCGCGGGCTTTGGTGTATGACAGAACTGCTGTCCCTTCGCGGGATTCATAGCGTTCAACAAAGACATCGATAATGTCGCCAACAGATGGGACAGATGCGCCAAATTCTTTCAATGGAACGCGGCCTTCGGATTTCAGACCAACGTCAACCATCGCGAAATCACCGCGAATGTCTTTGACAGTACCCTTGGTTGCATAACCCTGCAAAGTTTCCTGTGCGCCATAGTCCTTGTCGAACATCTGGACGAAATCTTCGCCGGATATTGGGTTGAATAAATCTTTGGATAAATCTTTCATAAGAGAAATTTCATACAAAGTTTGCCACCCTTCACAGATGCTTTGGGTGGCATAGCCATCCAAAAATCTCTGGGGGACTTGTGGGGTTAGTCGGATTGGTAATGCGCCCACCCGCAAAACCAGACGGATTATACGGGATTTTTTTTGAAAACGCAAGGAAATTCCATCCCCGCTGACGCGCCGCCGTGATAAAAAGCGCAGAGAGCAATGAAGTGCGCCGTTCGGCGCACTATCTATTATCTATGCTCTATTATCTATTTTCTAATAATAAAAAACGCCCCGATGGGGCGTTTTTATTATTTTGCTGCTTGGAACAGTTCTTCGGGCTTTACGGCCTTTTCTTTCTGTTTTACGTGTGTCAGCATGGCATCCAATGCCTTGCGTTCGAAAATCATACCGCGCAACATTGCCAAAGCGTTCTGGTTCTTGTTGTAAAATTCAAAAACCTGCTTTGGATCTGGATAGCGGGACGCTTCGGCCCAAACTGCCTGTTGCAGGTCGTCACGGGTAACCTCAACCTTGTTCTGAGTGCCCCATTCCGCCAAAATCAAGCCCAGTTTAACGCGACGTTCGGCATCCTTGCGTTCTTTCTTTTCGTCCCACTTGTGGTCGTCGGACTTGCATTTGTCATCGCAATGTGCGTGTTCGCGATCGTGTTCTGATTTCGCCATGTTCAATTCTTGGTCAACCAAGATTTCTGGCAATTCCAATTTGACCTTGTCCGCCAAGATGTCCAACAATTCGTTGCGCATGTCGCGCTGTGCGGCCTCGGCATATTGGTCGTTATAGATTTTTGCAATGTGTTCACGCAATTTTGCAACGGATTCCTGACCAACGGCCTGTGCCAATTCGTCGTTCAATTCTGGCAAGATGTGCTTGCGAACTTCGTGAACCTTGACCGCGAAACGTGCGTCTTTGCCGGCCAAGTTTTCAGCATGATAATCTTTTGGGAATTTAACGTTGACGTCAAATTCGTCACCGGATTTGTGACCGATAATCTGGTCTTCGAACCCTGGGATGAATGCGCCAGAACCCAAAATCAGGTGGTGCTTTTCGGCGGCCCCGCCTTCGAATGCTTCGTCACCAATGAAACCCTTGAAGTCAATTACAGCTGTGTCGCCATCGGCGGCCTTGTAATTTTCGTCCTGTTTTTCAGCGGTGCTGCGGCTGCGACGCAGGTTTTCAATGGCCTTGTCAACCTCTGCTTCGTCCAGTGTGGTTGTTTTCTTGGTCACTGTGAATTTTTCCAAATCGATTTCTGGCAATGTTGGCAGAATGTCAAATTCCAAGGAATATTCAACGTCTTTGCCAAATTCCCAACCTGCCAAATCGGCCTTTGGTGCGCCGGCCAGACGGATTTTTTTGTCTGCGACATAGTCATTCAGGTCTTTGTTCATCAATTTGTCCACCGCTTCGGATGTGGCAGATGCATTGAATTTTTGACGCAGAACGGACAAAGGAATGTGCCCTGGGCGGAAACCAGCCATTTTTGCGGTTTTGCCGTATTCTGTCAGAATTTCATCGGCCGCGGCCTGAACGTCGGCGGCAGAAATTGTTCCGTTTACGGAATAATGTAAATCTTTGATTTTTTCTTTTGTAAACATGCTTTTCCCCTAGGTAATTGCGGTGTGATTATACACAACTTTTTTATAAACGCAATAATAAAAAATCCCGCGGCGTGCGGGATTTTTGTTCGGTTCGCAAATATTTAACGTTTGCTGAACTGTGTCGAACGACGTGCCTTGTGATGACCAAAGTGCTTACGTTCAACAACACGGCTGTCGCGGGTCAAGAATCCGGCGGCTTTCAGTGCTGGACGCAATTCTGGTTCAACCTTTTCCAATGCCTTGGAAATACCGTGTTTAACAGCACCCGCCTGACCAGACAGACCACCACCGATAACCATTGCGTGAATGTCATACGCGGTTTCGCGTTTTGTCACGCCGAATGGCTGGGCAATAATCATCTGCAACACAGGACGACGGAAATATTTGTCGGCTGGGATTTCGTTGACAAAGATGTTGCCTTTGCCCGGAACCAAGTAAACGCGTGCGATGGAATCTTTGCGTTTGCCGGTTGCGTATGTTGCGCCTGCTAATTTAACGGTTGCTGCTGCGTCTGCTTTCTTGGCAACTGTTTTCTTGGCTGGGGCGGCCTTTTTAACTGTTTTTGCCGCTGTTGCGGTTTTCTTTGCTTCTGTCATTATTCGCCCCTTTTGTTTTTACGGTTCAATTCGGCAAAGTTGATAACAACTGGTTTTTGGGCGGCGTGTTTGTGATCCGCACCTGCATAAACGTGCAGTTTGGTCAAACGCTGGTTCGCCAAAGCAACTGCTGTGCGACGACCCATCATGCGCTTTACAGCGTTGAAAACCAACTGTTCTGGTTTTTCATTGCGCATCTGGCCTAGTGTGCGTTCCTTGGTGCTGCCAGTCCACAGAGAGTGCCAAAAGAATTTGGTCTTGTCCGCTTTTTTGCCAGACAGTGCAACCTTGTCCGCGTTGATGATGATAACGTGGTCACCGCAATCCATGTTTGGTGTCCATGTTGGCTTGTTCTTGCCACGCAGAATGTTTGCGGTAAATGCCGCCAAACGTCCCAGTGTGCAGTCAGTTGCGTCAATCAGATACCATTTGGCGTCCAATTCGCACTGTTTTAACGATTTTGTCGCTGCCATTTTATGTTTTCCTTAGGTTTTTACTAATTTAGAGCACGTATTATGACTCAAC
>JAUNMD010000136.1 GCA_030531915.1 Pseudomonadota bacterium | reverse complement strand
ATATCAAGTGTCTCAATGTCTAGCTCCCGCCCACGCGCTTCAAAAAGCACCCTAGATTCACATAATTCAATCACGCCTATGCCAAAACTCGCATTTAGGCGCGAGAGTTCGTTGCGCACTTCATCATCGTCTTTTATCTCATACGCCACGAGATAGCCCTCATTGGCAAAGCTAGAATTTGACACCGCTTGGAAGTAGCATTCTTTTAAGTTTGCATTATTGATAAATCGCTTGATCTAGACTCAGAAATACTATGCAATATCAAAAAGGTTGCGTATATATATAAAACTAATAAAGCACAATTTAATTCTGATTCAGATTATACAAATAGAGATAATTATATTTCAGATTGGTATATGAACTTGGTTGGTCGTGGTGGTTTGAAGTCATTAGCAAAAAATATACAAATGAAGTTTCGCAACGGCTCCGAATTTATTACTGGAGAAAAGCTTTACACTACGTATTATCATTTTATGTGCTCCATAAAGCATATAAATTGGCAAAAAAACTGTATTTTAGGCGATATTAACGCCGCACAAGACATGTTGAATGATTTATTAAAAACAGCTTTATTTTCTTTTACAACTGTCAATAAACTAATAATACATATATGTGAAACAGAATCCATAGTTGATGGGGGCAAGCAGCAGGAACTGAAAGAATCCATAAGTTTTTTGAAAACGATGCTTAATAATTATGAAATGTTATTTGCGTGATTTTACGTAAAATCGTTCTGCATTGATAAAATTTTATGTGTTTGCCAGATTTGGTGCTGTCGCTTAACAAAGCCCCATGTCGCTGCAAAAATCTAACCTTTTAGTACGCATCATACTTGACTTGTCCACAATGACAAACGGTAATGTGCACAAGCAAACGGGAGGGGGGGCGGCACGTAAAAAAACATAACTTCGTCCATTCAAGTTTCATAAAGTATCAGGCTATGATTCCTTTGGCTTTTATAACAAAAGGAATAAAGAATGATATATGGCTATATACGGGTTTCAACGGATAAACAAGATTGTGCAAATCAAAAACTGGGTATTGAATCCAAGGCGGGGGCGCTTGGATTGCGGATAGACAAATATATAGAAGATTCTGGCATATCCGGCACGCGTGAACCAGAAAAGCGTGCACTTGGCGGAATCTTGCGACGATTGCACGAAAACGATGTTATTATTTGCAGTGAATTGTCCCGGCTGGGACGAAAAATGTTCATGATAATGCGGATACTGGAACAATGCATGCACATTGGCGCCAAAGTTTACACGGTAAAGGATGGTTACGAGTTGGGCGATAATATCCAAAGCAAAGTTTTAGCATTCGCATTTGGTTTGTCGGCTGAAATAGAGCGAGATTTGATTAGTCAACGCACACGCGAGGCGTTGATAAATTTGCAAAAGCGCGGTGTAAAATTGGGCCGGCCAGCCGGCGGTCGTAACGCCCACCATGTAATAGATGGGCAAGAAAACACCATAATTGACATGTATTTGGCAGGAATTTCAAAGCGGCAAATTGCGCGTACCCTGCACGTTAGTCCACCGACAATTTCCCGTTTCCTTGAAAACAGAAAATGAC
>JAUNMD010000135.1 GCA_030531915.1 Pseudomonadota bacterium | reverse complement strand
GATACACCGGATTATGACGATGCTGTGTGTATCTGCGGCACAAACGCTGAAGCTGACCGGTTGAATACCGAGTACTTAAATTCTCTGCCGGGACAGCCTGTGGCTCTGATGGCAGAAAAAAGAGGGTACTGTTCTACAGGTCTTGTGGATAATGTGATTGCGATCAAACCCGGCGCCCGGATCATTTTTACAGCAAATGATGTACGGGAAAATAAATATTTTAACGGACAGTTTGGAAAAGTCCTTGCAATCGGGGAAACGCAGGTTATAATTGAGATAGCAGGAAAGCCCGTTGTGATCAAGCCGCAGGAGTTTAAGATGTATGCTTATTTTGCCACCGGCGGCAGCCTTACGAAAAAGGAACTCGGCTGTATCAAGCAGTATCCATTTAAGCTGGGGAAGGCGATTACGATACATAAAAGTCAGGGACAGACATTCGACAAAGTCATCTTTTCTCCGAAGATTTTCGCAGAAGGACAGCTTTATGTGGCTCTGTCCCGTGTCCGTACTCCTGAAGGACTGCAGATCACGGAGCCGATTGATCCGTCTTCTGTCATGGTGTCTGATAAGGTTGCGAAATTCTATAAGGACGGCTATGTCTGGAAAGCTGTGAAAACACGGACGGCATCGAAACCAAAGACGGCTACTCCTGTAAAGAAAACGTCGAAAACTGCTGTGAAGAAATCCACAGCATCAAAGCGTGGGAAAGCAACCGGCAAAAGGACGACAACTAAGGCAGGACAGAAGAAACCGGCTGCCAGAACCGGCAGAAAGGTTAAGAAATAAGTGTGTGAAGAGACAGTTGAATTTTACAAATCCTGGGTGAAGAACCCGAAGCTGTTGCAGATGCTCATGTTCAAGCAGCATAAGTCTGTGACGACTTAAGACCATAGCAGGAATGTCACGAATTTAAGTATCCTGCTTGCAGAGAAGCTGCACTTTTCGGATCAGAGCATCCGTAATATCATGATTGGTGCCATGCTGCACGATTATTTTCTGTATGATTATCATGTGACGAGCAGGCATCTGGACGAGGGTATCCATGCGTGGAGTCATCCAAGAGTGGCGCTCCGTAATGCGTCACAGGACTTTGATTTGAATGAGACACAGAAGAACATCATACGGTCGCATATGTGGCCGGTGACTTTGCTGCATCCACCGAAATCAAAGGAAGCGTGGATCGTTTCGTTGTCAGATAAAATCTGTGCGACGCTGGAATGGCTGAGACCAGAACATGATTATCAGTTTTTAAGCATGTTCCTTCGCCAGGCAAGGGTTTGACATTTTGTCATATATATTGTATTATATCATCAAGCGGAGACCACTTTGTTTTGAACAAAGCAGGTGTGATAACAGGTAAACACACCATTTGGCCGAGCCTGTTAGCTAAATGACGGCACCATAATTGCGAGGAAACAATGTGCCACTAAGAGATAACCGGATTGGTTATCTCTTTTTTATTGTAGAATATACAATTTTGACAAAAATTTTCTTGACAAGCAGACTATATTATATATAATATATAGACAGTAAATCATGTAATTTTTGACAATACATACGAAAGGCGGTATTGATTTTAT
>JAUNMD010000134.1 GCA_030531915.1 Pseudomonadota bacterium | reverse complement strand
GGGGACCACCATAAAAAGGATGGTCCGGCAGAAGGAGAGGATGGCGGAGGTCTTGCCGTCGTTGAGGGCCGTGAACCAGCCGGAGGCAAAGATATTGTAGGCCATCATCAGGAAACTGACAGCCGCGAT
This sequence comes from Pseudomonadota bacterium, assembly GCA_030531915.1. Taxonomy (GTDB): domain Bacteria; phylum Pseudomonadota; class Alphaproteobacteria; order Rs-D84; family Rs-D84; genus Enterousia. The sequence goes on along the minus strand of JAUNMD010000134.1, from coordinate 1,475 downwards.
GCAGAAGCCGTGCAGCGCAATGGCCGCCACATGGGCATTGCCTTTGGCAAAGACCTCCACCACCGCGCCGCCGAAGAGGTAGCTGGCAGCGGTGACCACAGCCGCCGTAACGCCCAGCACCCAGACACTGATGCGGAAGAGCCGGCTGAGCCGGGCGGTATCCCCGCGCCCCAGATTGTAGCTGACCACCGAGGAAATGCCGTTGATATACCCGCGGAACAGTCCGCCGAAGAGCCCTTGTGCGTACCAGATGATGGTGAGGGAGGCCACGCCGTCCGCCCCGCCCAGGTCCATCAGGATGCGGTTGAAGAGGATCGTGACGACGGAGAAGGCCAGCACGCTGACCATCTCCGACGAGCCGTTGGCGCAGCTTTGCAGAATGGTGCGGGACCGCCACTTGGGCCGCACCACATAGAGCACCTGCTTCCGGTCAAGGCAAAACCAGACGGTACCCACCAGAGAGGGAAAGGCATAACCGATGCTGGTGGCGATGGCCGCACCCATCAGCCCCCAGTGGAAGACGGCCATGAAGAGCCAATCCAGCACGATGTTCAGCACACCGCCGATAACGGACAGCAGCGCCCCCAGTCCCGCCCGTCCCACGGTGATGAAGCTCAGCTGGAACACCATGCCGAACACGGCGAAGGGAATGGACAGCAGCACCGGCACCATGTATTCCCGGCAGTAGGGCAGCAGCGCATCGTCAGAACCCAGAAAGCGGCACAGCGTATCCAAAAAGAGAAGGCATAAGAGCGCCAGTATTACACTGAAGACAAACGCCACGGCCATCAGGAGGGAGAAATCCTCCCGGGCCTCCTGCGTCCGCCCCTCCCCGATCTTTTTGGCCACCAGCGCGTTGCCGCCGGTGCCGAACATGATGCCAAGCGCCGAAGCGAGGTAGGTCATGGGCAGGGTGATGTTGATGGCGGAAAGGGCGTCGGTGTCCACCCAGCGGGCGACGAAGATGCCGTCCACCGTGGTGTAGAGGTTGGCAAAAATGCTGGACAGGATCGTCGGCAGAGCAAAGAGGATCAGCCAGCGAAGGCTGATGTCGTGCTCAAGCTTCATTTCTGTTTCCATGAGAACTCCTTTATGCGGTGTTTGGTAAAAATATGATATGGTCAATGTTTGGGACGAAACAGCCGAAAAGAAAGGGGCGTCAAGGCCCCTTCATGGCATCCTTGCAGCCGGTGACGTAGCGTCTGGTGGCGGAGAGCAGCACGGCGCGCTCCTCCTCGGTCAGGCCGCTCATGGCCTGCTGCTCGCTCTGGCGCACCCTCTGCAGGATGCGTTCCGCCTCGGCAGCGCCCGCTTCGGTCAGATGCACGGTCTTGTTCCGCCGGTCCTCCGGCAGCTCCCGCAGCTGCACCCAGCCCTTTTTGTAGAATCCGGTGATGACCGCGTTCACCGTCTGCTTGGGCAGGAAGCAGCGCTCCGCCAGCAGCTTCTGGGTGCATCGCTCCGTCCGGTAAATG
>JAUNMD010000030.1 GCA_030531915.1 Pseudomonadota bacterium | reverse complement strand
ATTCCGATATAATTACCAGCGGAAGTGTGCAACTGCCTTATTGGCTTCTGCCATCTTGTGGGTATCAATCTTTTTCTTGAACGCCCCACCCTGACCGGACAAAGCATCACGCAATTCGCCGAACAAGCGATCTTCCATTGCGCGTTCGCCACGTTTGCGTGCGAACATAACCAACCAACGCAACGCCAATGTCTGCTGACGTACAGGACGAACCTCTACGGGAACCTGATATGTCGCACCGCCAACACGACGGCCCTTGACTTCTACAGATGGTTTCAATGCATCTACGGCTTCCAAGAAAGCAGCCAATTCATCACCGTCTTTTGCGACTTTTTTCAGTTTTTCTAATGCACCGTAAACGATATTTTCGGCAACTTCTTTCTTGCCGTCCCACATAACTACATTGATACATTTTGCAACAACCAGATTATTATACTTGGAATCTGGCAGAATTTCACGTTTCGCTGCACTTTTACGTCTTGACATTTTATATTTCCTTTTATTTCTTCGTCTGTGCCTTTCACAGATTACTCACGCCGGTCACCCCGCGTGTTTTGGTTAGTTTTATCTAATTATTTGCCGGCCTTGGCACCGTACAAGGAACGACCCTGCTTACGGCTGTCAACACCCTTGGTATCCAGAACACCACGGATAATGTGGTATTTAACACCAGGCAAGTCCTTTACACGGCCGCCACGAATCATAACAACGCTGTGTTCCTGCAAATTGTGACCTTCGCCAGGAATGTACGCGGTTACTTCGCGACCATTGGCCAATTTTACACGTGCAACCTTACGTTGCGCCGAGTTAGGTTTCTTAGGTGTGGTTGTGTACACACGTGTGCAAACACCACGCTTCTGCGGAGCTTCCATCATATCAGGGGCTGTGGATTTCACAACGACCTTTTTACGAGGTTTCCGAATCAGTTGATTTACTGTTGGCATTCAAAATCTCTTTGTTTGTTCTTGCTTTTTTGGTCTGCACAAAACCTGCCACCAGATTTATTTCAACGGCACGCCGTTGATTATAAACCTGCTAAATGTCGCAGTTTTCTGTGTTTTTCTCTTTCCTTGTTTACACGGAAAGCCAGTACACTATAACCACCCCGCCCCGAATTGTCAAGAAATATTCTTTAACAAACATTGAAAAAACGCCTGATTTTAAGGGCTGACAGAATTTTCTCAAATGACAAAAACACAGTTAGTACAAACAAGTTGCTAGACAAAGAAATAATACGGCAAAAAATTAGAATTTAACCGAAAAACTGACGCCCAATTTCCAATAATCGTCATAGTCCATTAAATGATTATCAGCGTCTTTGGTTTCAAAATGATATTTTACATATGGATTGACAGACGCGGCGGTCGACAGATTATATACTGCCTCGGCACTGAGTGAGCGATTATATATTGTCTTGGGCCGTGAAATTTGCAAAAAATCATAGTCAAAGCCCAAAATCGCGGCGATATTTTGAAAAAAGTAATACATTATCTGTGGCGAAATTTTGATATTCCAGAAATTTCCGTCGTCGTCCATGACAAATTGCGGCGATACCTTGACCGACCATTGGGTGCGCACCCACTGCACCCCATGCAAACGCATATCAAATGTAACATTGTTGCGGCCATACCGCACACCATCGGCCGCACGCTTTGTCCACGCGGGGCCGTATGCAACGCCGGTCTCGAACTTTAACGGTGGGGTTGTCCATATTTTATACATCGCACCAATTTGCGCATCGGAATAATCGTTGTCCGTGCTGAATTGCACAGTAAAATAATCATTTGGACTGTAATCCAACGTCAAACTGGTTTCGTGTATGCGACCGGCGGAAAAATCGGTTTGCGAACGCCCATCGCGTGTCCGTCCTGTAACAAAGGCCGCACCAAAATGCGCCGAAAATTCACCGGACTTTACAATACGGCTGACGTCGCCGACATCGGCGCGCGATGCCGCACATACGCCGATTATCAACAAGATACCACAAAAAACGCGCAACCTGACCATCTTGGCCATTATGGTATCGCCAATGCCACCACGCGCACAACAGGACGAAAATCAAAAAAAAGACCCGCGCAATCTGCGCGGGCCCCATTTGTTCCAATTAAACTATTAGAACTGTGCACCGAATTTAGCACCAAATGCGAAACCAGCATCTGTTGACCATTCGCCTGCGCCAGTGTGGGACATTTCACGTCCAACATATGCGCCAACAAATGTGTTGTCACAGAAGTTATAGTTCACACCAACTGTGCCTGTCCATGTGCCGGCATTTTCAACCTTTGTGCCATTTGGCAGTTCGTCATCGGCGATACCGGTGTATTCAACACCACCAACCAATGCCCAGTTGTCGTCCAATGCCAAGAATCCGTCCAAGCCCAAACGAACCTGATGAATGCCATCGTCGTTCCAGTTAAAGGATTCGCTGTTGACATAGTCCATAGCAACGTGACCAGCCAATGTCAGTTTGCCGAAATCTTTGCCAACCTGTGCACCAACTGTCCACAGGTAAACTGTGGCATCTTTGTCCAAGAATGAACCGCCGTATGGCAGAACACCGTACAGACCATAAGAGCCCATAACATCAACAGCCCAGCCGTTCTGTTCAAATACGCGATAATTTGCGCCGATACCAAATGTATCAATACCGGACTGGTCGAACCAGTTGCTTTCTGATGCAGACAATTCCATACCAATCGCTAATTTATCTGTAACACCATAAGCCAATTCTTCGGTGGCAACCCAATCACTGGTTGATTTGGAATGAGATTCCAACCCAGTTACGCTGTATGCCTGACCCTGCATAGGACGATACAACGGATTATCGTTTATCGCCGCAGCAGACGCTGCTGAAACTGCGAATACAGCCATCAAGGAAGTTAAAGCTAATTTTTTCATAATATATCCTTTCCCTTTTGTTAAAAGAACACTAGATTTGGTTGTCTAGTTGTCCATATTGTACCCTGAATATATACCCATATTCAACCGCAAAGATTTTTGCACCAGCCCCGAAAATATGCTATAATACGCGCGTTCGCGATTCGGAAAAGATTCACAAGATATTGATAAAACGCCCAGATTTCTGGGCGTTTTGTTTATTACATCACCAATGACTGCACGATATCAAATTCATTAAAAAATTTAATAAATGACAGCGTTTCTATTGTCCATTGCGCAATTTTTTTATTGCGCGCCAGTCGGCATGATTTCGAATATGTTCATCGTACGAATTTGCAAACTTGTGCCCGCCACGCCCATCTGCGACAAAATACAAATAGTTAGTGTCCGCCGGACGCAATACGGCACGAATCGCCGCCTGACCAACATTGGCAATCGGTGCCGGTGGCAGACCGCCATGGGTATACGTGTTATATGGACTGTCCACGCGCAAGTGTCCGCGCAACAATGCCGCCCCCTGCATATCACCCAAACCATTCGTCAGCGCATAGACCACGGTCGGATCGGCCTGCAAACGCATATTTTTGCGCAAACGGTTCAAATACACACTGGCCACAATCGGCATTTCCGATTCGCGCGGGGTTTCTTTTTGGACAATCGATGCCAACGTCACAACATCATTCCAACTGTGCAGCGGTAACGGCATAATGCGCCCCGCACGCGCCCACGCATCTTCGATTCCGGACATTTTCTTGCGCGCCAGTTCCAACACCGCCAGCCGCGATGTACCGGTCGCCACACGATACGAATCGGGAAATATATCACCATCATGCAAATCACATACGGCGTCACTGCGCCCTGCCCCGCATTCAACCCCCCCCGACAGGTCGGCCTGCGCCAGCAACAGTTGTTTGATTTGTTTGATGGTCAGCCCCTCTGGTATAACGACGATGGTGGCGGCAACCTCACCCGTTGCAAACATATGCGCCAAACGCCACACACTGGTGCGACGCGGAATGTCATAACGCCCAGATTGAATTTTGCCACCATGCATACGCACCGCAAACTTGAACGCATCGGGCGATGAAATCAAGCCATCTGCATACAGCGATGCCGCAACCGACGACACCGACGCCCCGCGCGCCAACGTAAACGTCGTGGCGTTGCGAATCGGTGATTTTATACCAAACGAATACAGACACCCAACAATTACCAGCGCAGCAATCGTCAGCCCCATTTTCGTCAAGTCATTAAAACAACGTCGTCTGGTTCGTTTCATCACAAATCCGCTATTTCTCTTCGTCCTTGCCCAAAATAGTGGTCTTGATTGGGTCAATCAGTGTGTTTTTCGTGCTGTCAATCGTACGTATCAGCGCACGTTTAATTTTACCACTGATGGTCATTGGCAAACTGTCCACAAATTCAATCACACGCGGACACTTGTACGGCGCGGTGCGATTACGAACATGCTGTTGCAGTTGCCCTTTCAAAAATTCAGTCGGCTGGAAATATTTGTTCAGCACAATCGTCGCCTTGACCGCCATACCACGCGATGCATCAGGAATACCGGTAACGGCAACCTCGCGCACGGCGGGGTGTTCAATCAAAACCGATTCCACTTCGAATGGGCTGACACGATAACCCGATGTTTTAATCAAATCGTCGTTACGTCCCACAAACCAGAAATAACCATCTGAATCACGATACGCAACGTCACCCGTGTGATAGAACCCGTCACGAAATACCGATGCGGTCAGTTTTTCTGCATTGTGGTAACCCTTGAACAATCCCAATGGTTTACCATTCTTTAACGAAACACATATTTCACCCACGGTGTCATCTGGCACGGGGCGGCCACGTTCGTCCAACAACTGGATGTCCCAACCGGCGGCGGGCATACCCATGCTGCCTGGTTTTGGTTCAATCCATTCATTGGTGAACAACATAACACACGTTTCGGTTTGTCCGAACCCTTCGCGCAGTTTAATCCCTGTCTGTTCCAAGAATTTATAGTACACCTCTGGATTCAACGCCTCGCCCGCAATGTCGACTTTGTTCAGCGACGACAAATCATATTTGGACAAGTCGCCATGTATCAACATCTTGTACGCGGTCGGCGGCGCACAGAACGACGTCACGTGATTTTCCGATACGGCCGTCAACAAATCATGCGCCGTGGCAATTCCTGAATAGTCATACACGAATACAACCGCACCCGCCATCCATTGACCATACATCTTGCCCCATGAACATTTTGCCCAACCAGATTCAGACACCGTCAAATGAATATCGCCATCACGCAAACGTTGCCAGAATATGGCCGTGTTGATATGCCCCAATGGATATGTGTAATCGTGTGCAACCATCTTGGGCAAATCGGTTGTCCCACTGGTAAAATAAATCACCATCGTATCGGTATTTTCATTTGGCACGCGCGCAAATTCGGTCGGTTCTGTCGTGACGGCACGGGCGATTTCTTCGTTTGAAATCAACTGCACCGCAGAATCGCCGATTGCGGTCTTTATTTCACCCATGACCGTGCCATCATCAAATGCGATAATTGTACCAACACCCGCCGTATCAATACGATACTTGATATCTTCGGCCTTTAACTGGTTGGTCGATGGAATTGGAATCGCACCCACCTTGTGCATGGCCATCATCAGAACCCAATATTCCCAGCGACGACGCATAAACAACAACGCCGTGTCACCTTTCTTCAAACCACGCGACGTCAAAAAATTCGCAACCGAATTAGACATCAATGATAAATCACGAAACGTGAACGTCTTTTTTTCACCCAAATCATTCGTCCACAGCAACGCAACCTTGTCCGGATCTTCGGCGGCCAAAACATCAATTACATCATATGCAAAATTAAAATTATCAGGGACATGCGGGACAGCATTTTTACGATAATCCTCATAGCTGTCGAATTTGTCCTTTGACAAAAAACGTAGAGCAAACATAATTTTTCCCTTTCTTTGATACCTGATAAAATATGGCAAAATTTTTGACATTTACAAGTATAAAAGCGAAATAAAAACTGTTGCTTTTTAGACGCGTTCGGTGCATAATCTGCACCGTTCTATAAAAACGCAGTCGTTTTCGGAGTGTAGCTCAGCCTGGTAGAGCGCTACGTTCGGGACGTAGAGGTCGCTGGTTCGAACCCAGTCACTCCGACCAGAAAAATATGCCATGCGACCAGCATGGTATTTTTTGTGGTCGGAATTGCGCAGTTCGACCACACATTATGAAATAATGTTTGGTTCGGAACGAAGCGCATAGCGCGAAGTGAAAGGGGCCCGCCGCATAGCGGTGGGAATTACAACCCAGTCACTCCGACCAAAATAAAAGACACCACTTTTGTGGTGTTTTTTGTTTTGCACAAATCTATTATCTATGCTCTAACAAAAAACGGGGCGTTTGCCCCGTTTTTTATTTCACGCGTTTCAAGACCAAGCTGGCGTTTGTGCCGCCGAATCCGAAACTGTTGCTGACGGTGACGTCAACCTTGCGATGTTTGGCAACGTTTGGTACCAAATCAAAATCGCCAACAGATTCTTCTGGGTTTTCCAGATTGATTGTTGGTGGAACAACACCATCACGAATCGCCAATGCGCAGAATATTGCCTCGACCGCACCGGCCGCCCCCAACAGGTGACCCGTCACTGATTTTGTTGACGACATCGATACAGGAACACCCGCAAACATTTTTTTAACCGCTGCCAATTCACCCACATCACCCAGACCGGTTGATGTACCATGCGCGTTGACATAGTCAACGTCCGCCGGCGTCAAACCTGCATCATTTAATGCCGCACGCATTGCGCGGAATCCACCCTCGCCATCTGGGGCGGGGGCTGTGATATGATATGCATCGCCCGACAGACCGTAACCTGCAACCTCTGCATAAATTTTTGCACCACGGGCCACAGCATGTTCATATTCTTCCAGAATCAAAACGCCCGCCCCTTCGGACATAACGAAACCATCACGGTCTTTGTCCCATGGGCGCGATGCCGCGGTCGGATTATCATTGCGGGTCGACAATGCCTTCATCGCGTTAAATCCCGCGATGCCGATTTTATCAATCGCCCCTTCGGTGCCACCGGCAACCATAATATCTGCATCACCATGCTGAATCAATCGTGCTGCTTCACCAATTGAGTGTGCCCCCGTTGCGCACGCCGTCACCACCGCCAAGTTTGGCCCTTTTAATCCATACTTGATAGAAACGTGACCAGCGGTCATATTGATGATGGACTTTGGAATAAAGAACGGACTGATGCGACGTGGGCCGCCGTTAAACAATTCCAAACAGTTTTCATATATAGATGTCAAACCACCGATACCCGCACCAATGGAAACACCAAATCTTTCTTTGTCCCCGTCATAGTCAATCAGACCCGCATCACGCAACGCTTCGTCTGCGGCAACAACGCCGTACATAATGGACTTGTCCATCTTGCGCATTTCGCGTGGTTCTAAAACCGCCTCTGGATTATACTGGCCGGCGTCCGTACCGCGCACGGGGATACCCGCAATCTGTGTTGCCAAATCAGACGCATCAAACGTGTCGATTTTGCGAATACCAGAATTACCCGCAACGACGTTTTTCCATGCGTATTCAATTCCTGTGCCAACCGGCGAAACAATTCCCATACCGGTAATAACTACTCTTCTCATACTTTTTCCTTTGTCAGAGTTTAACCTTTGTGCCCCCACATCATAGACCGTTTATGCGACAAAATACAGTAAAAAAAAAATCCGCCGGCAAATTGTCCGACGGATTTAATCACAGAAACACAGGATTATTTCTGGTGCGCTTCGATGTATTTAACAGCGTCACCGACTGTATTCAATTTCGCAGCTTCTTCGTCTGGGATTGTGATATCAAATTCTTTTTCAACTTCCATAACGAATTCTACAACGTCCAAAGAATCAGCACCCAAATCGTTAACGAATGTAGAAGCTTCGGTAATCGTATCTTCCTTTACATTCAGTTTTTCAGCTACGATTTTCTTTACTTTTTCAAAAGTTGTCATTTTTTATCCTTTGTTTCGGTTAAATTTGTTGTCCACTCTGGGACGTCATTACTTAAAACTATCATTTTACAACGCCAGTGTCAAGAAATTATAACAAACGCTAACAATATCTTGACAAATGCTTTTTTGTATGATTATGCCATCAATTCCGTCAACAGGTTATTCATATTAGTGCGTAAATCTTCGCGATCTGAGGCCCAAACCAGTTGTCGCATCAAGAATTTGTTCACGTCGTCCATCGTTAAATTTGGCACACCCGCCGCCACGGCGACCGCACGCCACGCACGTCGCGGATCGGTCAAATGCCCCCGTCCACGCCCCGCAAAAACCCAACGGCCATTCTGGGGTAAATCCTGTAACAGCACCACCGCCGCATCGGACAATGGCCGTTCACACCACGTATCATGATTAAAGTCCAAATCACGCCACTGCATAGAAAAGATTTGTGATTTCGGTGCAAATCCATAGACCAACATAAAAAACGCCGCACGCATATTTTGCGATTTGACCGATTTAATCGCACGCATCAATCGATAGAAACTGGTACGGGTCAGTGGCCGCACACGCCGCGTTTGCACAACCTTGGGCAAATCGTCAATCGGATTGACGGGCGCGTATCCCGCATCACACGCGTATGAAAACATACTCTGTAATAATTCTTGCATACGTCCACGAATGGCCGCACCGTCTATGCCATCAATTACCGCGACACAATCATTGCGCGTTATATCGGCAACATTTTTATCAAACAGCCCCGCCAAATGCCGATTGACAGAACGCACCAATTTTTCACGGGACGCCGCCGTCCGACGCACACGCGCCGACATATACAGGTCAAAAAATTTCTTGAATGTGATTTTCCGACGCTTGGTGTTCTTTGGTGCATCGGCATGCGCCAACGCGTCCGCCACTGCGGCGCGCGCATCTTCGATATCCATGTCGGGATATTTACCAATAATTATACGCTTGTCACGACCATGGCTGCGGTGGCGCACAAAGAATGTTTTAACACCACGGCTGGTAATATACATGCGCAGACGCGGTTCAGACAAATCCTGAACCACATCAAATCCAGAACTGGGCGCAGGCAAATTGTCCAAAATAAACGGATTAAAAAAGAACTGATGTGCCATTTGCGCCCCCTATTCTGTTTTTTACCTGCCCCTGAAACTTATTTGATTTTTGCGTACAGATTGGGCCAGTAACTGTCCCGCACCGCGCACGCCGCGCGATAAATTTCGCGTTTAACAAAATAATCCTGATTCTTTGCATGATATTTACATGCACGCTGGCCGCATGGGTGCGACGGTGTATAATACCAACATTGGTCACGCAAAATCACAGAACCGCATGGGTATGACAACGAAGTAAAAACATCAGCCAATGACACCTGCGGAATTTCCATAACCTTCATGCACGCATGCACGGAATAAAAAGATCTGTCGACCGGCACATCACCAACCAGCGCATCATATGCACAATCCATATCGCGTTGCGCCCCACGCGCACGACGCGCCAATTCATTATATTCCGCCGCATACAACGCACGCTGGGCAGATGTCGTTTTGATGTAATATTTAATTTTTTCAAACATGTTATTTCACCCGTTTATATTTTTCAGACCAGAAATTATTCAATTTATTCAACGCATTTTTATAATCATTGTTGCGCGATACGTACAAATGATTTGCCAAAACCTTTGGACACGAACTGTGTTTGCACGGACGCAACGATGAAAAGCACTCGCATTCTTCCTGATGCCAGAATTGTGTACGTTCATAAAATTCCACACGCTGCTGCTTTACA
>JAUNMD010000029.1 GCA_030531915.1 Pseudomonadota bacterium | reverse complement strand
AAACGTGTACATAGCGCGAATTTTGATTGGTCGGGTGCAACCGATGATTTGGAAAAATTGACGGGGTTAAAAATAGAATGCGCGGGCGTATTTGATAACTCGCATTTATTCGGACGCAGCCCCGTTGGTGCGATGATTACATTCGGTCACGATGGCTTTATCAAAAACGGATATCGCCATTTCAAATTACGCAATGCGTCCGCCGCCGGAAACGATATCGCCATGATGGCAGAATTTGTTGATCGCGCGCACAAGCAAAATATAAAACTGGATTTAATTATTGTCGACGGTGGCATTGCCCAATGGCGCATTGCGCACAAAACCGTACCCGACATTCCTGTTCTGGGCGTAACCAAGGGCGAGGTTCGCAATGGCGACGAACACTTTATTATGCCCGACGGCACAATCAACCGTGATATTCCAAAGGATTCACGCCTGTTCTTGTTATTGCGTGCCGTCCGTGACGAGGCACATCGTTTCGTCATCACATATCACCGCACCGTGCGCGCAAAAACAATGACATCGTCCGTTCTGGACGACATTGACGGCATTGGGCCAAAGCGCAAGCATGCATTACTGACACACTTTGGTTCTGTGCGTGAAATTGCCGATGCTGATATGCCCGCCCTGTTACGCGTGCCAGATTTGGGTCGCAGCGCGGCCGAAAAAATTTATGCCTATTTTCATTCAGGGGTGGTATAATATAAGCATTCATGATTTATAAACACAAAGGAGTATAACCATGAAATTTTTTGTGAACTTTTTATCAGCGTTCCGCATTGCAGCGGCATTCGCGATAATCCCGACAATTATGTTCGGTATGTATAAAACAACGTTTGTGCTGTATGTACTGGGTGCAATATCTGATTGGTTCGACGGATTCTTGGCACGCAAATATAATGTATGCAGCAAACTGGGCGGTGTGATGGATCACATCGGCGACAAATTGCTGGTATGCAATACATTGATTATGTTGGCGGTCATGATGCCGGTTTGGTTCGTTGTTGTTCCAATCATATTGATGATTGCACGCGAATTGTACATCAGTGGCCTGCGTGAATTTTTGGGCACACAGAAAATTGAAATGCCCGTGCCAAAGTATCGCTTTTCAATGGGCAAAATCAAAACAACATTCCAAATGATTACAATCGCGGCATTCTTGGGTGTGTTTGCAATCGGTTCAATTATCACCGCCAACACAACCAGCCGCATAATCGTGTACCTGTTGTACATTTTGCCACAGGTTGGTCTGTACGGTTTATGGGTATCATTGGCGGCGTCCTTGATCAGTGCGGCACAGTACACACGCACATTTGTCCAGAAATTAAAACAGGTAAAATAATCAAAAAACACACAAAAACACCGGCAACATTGCCGGTGTTTTTTTAGCATATAAAAAAATGCGCTATGTGCACGGTTTTATGCACATAGCGCGATTTTTAGAACCACCCTTTCTTGCCTGATTTTGTTTCGGCAAACTCGGTCAAAATCTTCTTTTGTTTTTCGGTCAACTTGGTTGGAATTTGAACATTTACCAAAATGTACAAATCACCAAAACTGCCCGCGCGACGCGATGGCATACCATGTCCACGCACACGCAATTTTTCACCCACCTGTGTGCCTGACGGAACTTTGACCGACAATTTCTTGTCGTCAATGGTATCAACCTCAATCTCGCCACCCATGGCCAACGTTGTGAATGGTATATCAATCCGCGACACCAAATCCGCACCAACGCGTTCAAAGCGCGCATCCGGTTTGACATGCACGTCCAGATAGAAATCACCCGCTGGCGCACCATTTTGTCCGGCCTCGCCCTGACCCGCCAAACGCAGACGTGCACCATCATCAATACCCGCAGGTATCTTTACCTCTAACGTTCTGGATTTATGTACCGTGCCTGTGCCGCCACATTCGCTGCATTTTTTATCAATCTTGCGCCCCAGACCGTTGCATTCCGGACATGGTGTTTCCATCGCAAAGAACCCTTGGCGTGTATGAACATAACCCGTGCCACCGCATTTTGGACATGCGGGTGCGGGCTTGCCATCATCTGTGCCATTGCCGTGACATTTTTCACATTCTACATTGCTGGAAAATTTAACGGTGTGTGTCGTGCCAAAATACGCATCTTGCAGTGAAATCGTAACTTCGTCCAGCAAATCGCGCCCACGTGCCGCCTGCGCACCGCGCGCCGCACCACCGCCAAAATCACCAAATCCGAAACCACGCATTGCCTCGCGCAAGATGTCGTCCATACCGGCACCGCCACCCATATCAAAGTGAAACGCGCCATTTCCAAATGGATTGCCACCACCAAATCCCGCACCCGCCGATGCACCATTGCCACCGGCAAACGCCGCATCACCAAAACGGTCATACGCCGCACGCTTTTGCGGGTCTTTCAGAATATCAAACGCATTGTTGATTTCCTTGAACTTTTCTTCGGCGGATTTATCCCCTGGATTTTTATCAGGGTGATATTGCATAACCAATTTATGGTACGCCTTTTTTATATCGGCGTCTGACGCATCACGCGCCACGCCCAAAACTTCGTATGGATTTTTGTTCATAATCTCAGGCCTATATTTTCTAGATGCTGAATATATAGGCCGATTATATAAAAAATCAAGACCCGAAAACTGTTTCGCTTGCGAAAAATGAAATTTTGCGCTAATAATACGGTGCTATGACAGAAAATAATACACACACATATGACGCATCAGATATTCAGGTATTAGAGGGGCTGGAACCCGTTCGCCTGCGCCCCGGTATGTACATCGGTGGCACAGATGAAAAGGCGTGGCATCACCTGCCGATTGAAATCATGGATAACTCGATTGACGAGGCCGTGGCCGGCTTTGCCAAGAAAATCACCGTGAATCTGATTGATGCAAAAACCATTGAAATTACCGACGACGGACGTGGTATTCCGGTTGACGAACACCCAAAATACCCCGGCAAATCCGCGTTAGAGGTTATTTTGACCACCCTGCATTCGGGCGGTAAGTTTAATAACAATGTTTATAAAACCAGTGGCGGTCTGCATGGCGTCGGCAGTGCGGTTGTAAATGCATTGTCGTCCGAGATGATTGTGACTATTTCCCGCGATGGCTATGAATGGCACCAGACGTTTTCACGCGGTAAAACCACATCGCCAATCACGCGCGGTGATGCAACACGTGCACACGGGACTAAAATTCGCTTTACCATCGATGACCAGATATTTGGTGCAAACGCCGTATTCAAACCGGTCAAGATTTATCGTATGGCGCGCGCGAAATCGTTCCTGTCACGCGGGGTCAAGATTGACTGGCATTGCAATCCAGAATTGTTGACCGACGACATGAATATCCCCGCCGATACAACATTCTATTACCCTGGGGGCGTTGCCGATTTCTTGGACGAAAAGACACGTGACAAGCCGCGCATTTTGCCAAAGATTTTCAGTGGCAGTGTTGATTTTCCCGACGATACGGGTCGCGTTGAATGGGCACTGACGGTATTGACCGATGAAAACGGTGCGGCGTCCGACGATGGATTTTTTGCATCATACTGTAACACAATCGCAACCATCGACGGTGGCACGCACGAAACCGGATTCAAGGCCGCCATTACCAAGGGTATCAAGGCATATGGTGAAAAAGTAAACAACAAGGCCGCCGCCACAATCATTGGCGATGACGTGTTTGATTCCGTCGCCGCGATTGTATCTGTGTTCTACAAAACGCCACAGTTTTTAGGCCAGACCAAGGAAAAATTATCTAATCCAGAGGTTGCCCGATACACCGAAAACGCACTGCGTGACCCATGGGAAATATTCTTGGCATCTGATCCCAAGACCGCAAATGCATTACTGGATTTCGTCGTAAATTTGGCAAACGCCCGTATCAAGACCAAACAGGTCAAAGATATTGCACGCAAAACCCCGACCAAACGCGCACGTATGCCGGCGAAACTGGCCGACTGTTCCAAGCATGGGATTGAGGGCACAGAACTGTTTATCGTAGAGGGGGAATCCGCGGGTGGTACGGCAAAACAGGCACGCGATCGCGCAACACAGGCGATTATGCCCCTGCGTGGCAAGGTTTTGAATGTTATCTCTAATTCCGACGAACGCTTTGGCGCGAACAAGGAATTGAATGAACTGATTGACATTATCGGTGCCGGCACGGCCAAGGATTGGGACGAATCCAAATTGCGCTATGAAAAAATTATCGTTATGACCGATGCCGACGTCGACGGCAGCCATATTGCATCATTGCTGATGGCATTTTTCTATCAGCATATGCCACAACTGATTTATGGCGGCCACCTGTATTTGTCGTGCCCACCACTGTATAAATTCACATGTGGCACGGAATCGTTCTATGTCGACAGTGACGAAGAACTGGACGCATTGCAAAACGGCAAATATAAAAACAAGAAAGTTGAAATTTCCCGATTCAAAGGTCTGGGCGAAATGATGCCGAACCAGTTAAAGGAAACGACCATGTCGCCAAAAACGCGCCGTTTGATACGCGTTGACCTGCCCCCACGTACGGACGATGGCGCAGAAGATACTGAAAAAACACGCACTATCGTTTCCGAACTGATGGGTAAAAAGCCGGAATTTCGTTTCAAATTCATTACCGAACATGCCCAGTTTGTCAAAGATTTGTTTGTCTGATGCGCGATTGCACACCACCGCGCTGGGCGCGGCGCGCATTGGACAAAATCTGGGATTGACGCATGATACCGATGTGATGGCGTTTTGTCGCGCGGCATTGGCGCACACGCAAATATTGTTCGCCACGGCAAAAATTACTATGCCACCACAGGCGACATTACAATCACCCTAAACGCAAATTCACACACCGCTATTACCGCACATAAAAATTTACGCCCTAATGCTTGACAGTTTTATATTTTGTCCTATATTTACAGTGTGAAGAAAAACAAAAGGAACAAAAATGGAATTTGGTGCAACACGTAAAAAGAAAAACACATATATTGTCAAGGTGAACAACCTGATGGCGGACACATCTGCATTTGGTATGTGCAAGAACACGTCACTGCCGGTCGTTGTACTGAATGGTCAACGCGTACAAAATGGTACGGGCGCATGGATGCGTGGCACTAATTTCCCAAATCCTGCGGCAGCATTGATGCAGGCCGAATTTGATTCTTTGGAACCGTTTATGGGTGAAAAGATGGCGTCCATGATTATCGAGTATTTGGACAAGGATACAGGCCGCCCTGTTCTGACATTGTTCCCAACATCGGCGTACGTGCACGATGGTTATGAAAAAGATTACATGGCGCACCTGAATCACGCATCGCGTCAGGATTTGACCCGTCAACTGAAAATCCGCGAACAGTTGATTGATAAACTGATTAAAAGCAAACAGAAATAATCAACGCCCGACAGGGCGTTTTTTAGTGGGCGAGTGAATAAGTGATAAAGTGAATGTGTCCGCCGATGGCGGGCAAGTTTTATTTACAATAAATCCAAGCAACGCGCAGGACACGGCAAGGCCAAAGTCCGAAGCTATGTGTGTACTAGATTTTTGTCATTGCGAGTGTAACGAAGCAATCCAGTAAAATAAACCTGTCCGCCGATGGCGGACACAATATTTGAACTTTGTGGTGTTTATACCAAAACTGCGCCCGATGGGCGCAGTTTTGTTTCTCGCATCTTATGGTTTTTGTTTTATTGGATACCGACGCGGAACTCGTCACCCCAGCCGGCAACCGATTGACCACCAACTGTGCACTGTATGTCATCAAATCCTTTGTTCACCTGATTCTTCTTTACCACGTGACTGGTTACCAATCCACCCGTTGTCCCCAATACAACCGCCGCAATAGAATCAGACGCCAAACGTGTCGTGTTAAACGTTCCATCTTCGTTACGCCACACCGTTACCTTGAACCCTTCTTGCATCTCTTTTAATTTCCCACTCAATATGGAAATTCTGCTTTGTGATGCGGACTGGCGCGATTGCACAGACGTGGCATCATTACGCGATGTGGTGATTTTGGCTGTGGCCTCGATAGTGTGCATACCCGTGGCATCTGTACCGGCGGAAACCTGCGCGGCGTCCTTGCCATCACGTCCGTCTTTACCATCTTTGCCATCAACACCGTCACGACCATCGCGACCGTCTTTACCGTCCTTGCCGTCTTTGCCATCACGACCCGCAGGGCCAGCGGGGCCCATTTTCTGGTCGGCCTCGGTCTTGGTTGCGACCTGTTCAATGTTTCGGCAATACACATTATAGTCCGATGAATAGTACAACATTTGTCCATCAATGTTTTCTTGGGTTGGAACATTGCTGGACGTGTACAGGCATCTTTCTTGGATTGCCGTGTACAACCATTTATAACTGTCGCTCTTGATAGAACTGTTGTTGGTGCATACAAACACGTATTCGCCCGTGGACGCAACGGTCTGGTTGCCGATGCCCGCGCCCGCGCGCAAGATTTTGGTCGCACCCTCTGGGCATGCATCATCTGGGGCATTGCTGCGCCCGTTGCATTCATAGACCTGAACCGCCGTCCCAACCGGACGCGCGCGTGACGATGCATAAAATTCCCATGTGCCCGAATCGCGATACAGATATTCGTCCATGTCATAATCGGACGTACCGGTAAAATCACGCGTTTGCAAATTGCAGTACCCCGCGCCATTGCCCGTCGGCCGTTTTGTGGTTGATTTCTGGGCTGTGTTGCCGCTGGACTTTTGACCCGATGCCACCGCCTGCAATACGTCGTCGTCATTTTTGCTTTGTGGTGCTTTGTCAAACCAGCGTGGGTGATCCAGATTGCTCTGTGATTGGGTATTTGGTGCGTATGGTGATTTCACATCATCGGATTCCCGATCTGTGCCATTCCACATATATGCATCTTTATCCAACTGCTTGGTATTTGTATTCGCTGAATTATCATTTTGTGATGACGCTTTTGTTTCTGCCGATTTTGTCTCGGCTGGTTTTGCGGGACATTTGCCGGCATCGTCCGCCGCGCTGTTGTCCCAGCATGTCTTGGCCTTGCATACCAATACTTGGTTCTTGCGACACAGTGCCGAATACACCAATCCATTTTCATCGGTAAATGTACTGGAATATTCCGCACATTGTTCTTTGGTCAAATTTTCTTCGCTTTTGGCAAACACAACATTTTCGCCGTTTGCACCCGTACAAGACGCATCAACCCAACCGCCACTGGTGCACAGATAGCGAACCTCGTGATCAATTACCTGACCGCCAAACACGTGACCAGAGTCCAGAATAACCGTATTATCAACCTTTATATCGCCCCAGCCACATTCGTACATATAAAACTCGTGCGAGTTATCGGCGGCATATTGGTATTGCGTTTGATCTGGGTACACGTAACGTGCATTTTCTGGGACATATGTATCACTGTGCTTGCTGATTTTATGCATGCTGTTGCGCGTAACATCGCTGTCCACACAGAACCCCGCCACAGGCATCAGTGCAATAAACATAAATGACAATAATTTTTTCATGATGTATTTTCCCCTACATTATTATGTCTAATTTTATCATAAATTGACGCGTGCACCAAGTGCAAAAGCACAACAAAATAAAACAAATAACATCATTTCCGCGTTGTAAGAACGGCAAATTTATGATAAAATCCAGATAATACAAGTGGGCATTTATACCGCCCCACCACAGAATAACGGGAGAGATATATTATGAAAAAATTATTATCTGTGTTTATGTTGTTTGCATGTTTGGTTGTGCCTGCATACGCTGCAGATACCAGCACGGGTTGCGTTATCAGAGAAGATACCTGTGACAATGACGACGAATATTTGACCATTCCTGGGCGTCGTGGTTGTTTTGTGTGCGAGAAAGGCAAATGTATAACTGGCGATGTTGTGGTCGCAACAAATGCCAGATTGGCAAAAACACAATACAGAAATAACATATTCTTGTGTCAACTTGGTGGAAAAGTGTTTGGCAACGACCGTTGGGTTCCAGAACAGTTAGGAACATGTCCTGAAAAATATTTAGCACTACGTAATGATCCTAATGCAGTTGAAAAAATTATCAATCCAAATACTGGCGAAACTGTTTTCAATGATAACGATGCCCAAGTTATCAGCGGTGCAACACCATGCATTGGTTATGCCTGCATAGATGGCTTTACAGAATTAAATGGACAGTGTGTAAATAGTGCGCTGATTGATGCACGGGCAAATTGTGAAAACACCGGTGGCGTATATGATAATGGCGCATGCCAATGCAATGGCGAGAATATGCGCGCATCTGGTGATGGCAAATCTTGCGAATGTGTCAATGATAATTATGAATATGATGCAACCGCAAAACAGTGCAAGGAAACAGAGGCGTCAATTCAGGCACGCAAAGATGCCGACGCCGCCAAGGCAGCACAAGAAAAGCAAGCCGCATGCACACAGTCGGGTGGTGCATGGTCAAATAACGCTTGCGCATGCGACGAAAATAAAAACCTGAAAACGGAAAACGATATTTGTGTTTGCATCAGTGCTGATTTTGAACGCGATGCGTCAAATAATTGTGTAAAAACAAATCTGGCATTGGATCGTGAACGTTGCGCGGCGGCGGGTAATGATGTTGCATATTGGCAAAATAATTCTTGCCGTTGCCGCAATGTTGATATGACATGGCAAAATGATCGGTGTGTCATAAATCCGAACAAGGTAATTTGCGACAACATGGCCGATGCGAAATGGCTGGGTGGCAGATGCGTCTGCAACGACAGTGATTACGTATACAGCAATGGCAAATGTGTCAAGAGTGACGCCACCATTGCGCGCGAGGCCGCGGCCGAACTGACCGCCAATCAAAACACGTCGCGTGGCAATATCACAACACTCAGCACAAAATTAAAAGAGATGCAGGATGGGTTCAAGGTAACGGTATGGCGGAACGAAGACGGGACGTTTAACACGACACGTCTGGCGTCTGATTCTATTGCGGCGGTTGTACTGGGGACGACGGGTGGTCTGGTAACCAGTCACGTGGTAAAAAAGAATCAAGTGAACAAAGGATTTGATGACATACAATGCACAGTTGGTGGCCAATCGGTTGCTGGCTGGGGTGACGAGTTCCGCGTCGGTATCCAATAAAAAACATAAGATGCGAGAAACAAAACTGCGCCCATCGGGCGCAGTTTTGGTATATTCGACATGATTGAATATTAGAACATCTATTCACTGGATTGCCACGCTGCGCTGCGCCAGCGCAGACGGATTACTATATCACTTATTCGCTCGCCCACTAAAAAAAACGCCCTGTCGGGCGTTGGTTATTATTTGCATTCTGCAATCAGTTGATTGATTTGTGCGGCCAATACCAAATCGCCCTGCTTTTGCTTTTCAACCTGGGCAATCGCATATACGACTGTTGCATGATCACGACCGCCAACATACTGGCCAATTTCGGACAATGACAACTTTGTCGCGCCCTTTAATACCGCCATCATTGTCTGGCGCGCCATAACCAATGCGCGTGCGCGACCACGGCCACAGATTGCATCATAAGAAACGCCCAATTTTTCGCACATATTGCGCACCATCGCGATTGGTGTTTTCGCACGCTGCAATGTGTCCGCCAACAAACGTGATGCAACCGTCATATCAACCGCCGCGCCCATCAGTTCTGTGTACGCTTTGATTTTTGTGGCAATGCCGTGTACCAAGTGACCGTCCGCCGCGGTACGTGATGCCAATTCTGTGGCAACGTCTGATGAAACACCCGCACGCATCAAGATTACGCGACGTGCATTTGCGTTTGGTGCGACAACATCTGCAACCAAACCTGACGCCAACAATGATTTTGCACGATGATCAAAACCGGTCAGATTGCTGGGCGCAGCGTTCGCTGTCAAGACAACGTTTTTACCCGCATTGCGCAAATCAACAACCAGTTGCAACAATTCTTCGCATGTTGCACGTTGGCCGGCCAACATCTGGACATCGTCCATGATACATGTCTCGCAGTTA
>JAUNMD010000028.1 GCA_030531915.1 Pseudomonadota bacterium | reverse complement strand
AACGATTAAATGGCGAAACTGACCGAAAATCTTGTCCGTGAAATTTCCAGCATTCGTGGTGAACCCGCATGGTTGACCGATTGGCGCGTGGCGGCATTTCATGCATGGACACAGATGCGCGAACCACACTGGGCCGAATTTGAATACGCCCCGATTGATTACGACGCACTGAATTACTATAACGAACCCACCCCGATTGATAATTCCGACCTGCGCGACACATACGACAAAATGGGATTGCCAGAATCAGAAAAACGCGCCTTGATGGGCATGGCAACAGATACCGTTATTGACAGCCGTTCTGTGCATACGTCATACACCGCCGAACTGGAAAAACTGGGGATTATATTCTTGCCATTTTCAGATGCGGTAAAAAAGTATCCAGAATTGGTCAAAAAATATCTGGGGCGCGTTGTACCGGCAACCGACAATTTCTTTGCCGCATTAAACGCTGCGGTATTTTCAGACGGCACATTTGTGTACGTCCCACCACACACAAAATGCCCCATTGATTTGGCCAGTTATTTCAGAATTGAAACCGCAAAAATCGGCCAATTCGAACGCACACTGATTATCGCCGATTGTGGCGCAGAATTATCGTATATGGAGGGGTGCAGTGCCCCACGCCGTCCAAACCACCAACTGCACAGCGGGGTTGTTGAAATCATCGCATTGGACGACGCGCGCGTTAAATACGCGACCGTTCAAAACTGGTACGCAGGTACGCCCGCACACGGCAAAAACATTGGCGGAATATTGAACTTTGTAACCAAACGTGGTCGTGCCGAAAAAAATGCAACCATTGATTGGACACAGGTTGAAATCGGTTCTGCGATGACGTGGAAATACCCATCAACAATTCTGGCGGGCGATGGCGCACACAGTGATTTTTATTCACTGACCATTACGCGTGGCGCGCAACTGGCCGACACGGGAACCAAGATGATTCATATCGGCAACAACACCGTATCAAACATCGTGTCATACGGCGTTGCAACCGACGCATCACAACAAACATTTCGCAGTTTAGTTTCTTTTTCGGGCCATGGCGGCAAAAACGCATCAAAGTGCGACACCCGCATAATCGGCAATGATGCCACGGCAAACACACTGCCCACAATCATTCACACAAACGGCGAAAATACCCAGAGTCACGAGGCCACCACCGGTGCAATCGACGCGGGTCAATTACTGTTCTTGATGCAATCAGGCATAGCAGAGGACGAAGCAACCGCCCTGATTATCGGCGCATCGGCGGCCCCGATTATATCACGTCTGCCGATGGAATTTCTGGTGGAATCAAAACAGCTGATTCAAATGGCATTGTCAAAAAACTAAGTACAGGAATACAAACATGCTGGAAATAAAAAATTTATCTGTATCACTGGACGGCAAAGAATTATTGCACGACGTAAATATGACCGTCGCACGCGGTGCGCGACATTTGCTGGCGGGCCACAATGGTTCGGGCAAATCGACATTGGCCGCCGTTATTGCCGGCAACCCAATGTACCAGATTGACAGTGGAAAAATTATTTTTGACGGTCACGACATCACACACGAAAACGCAACAACGCGCGCATTGCTGGGCATATTTCTGGGGGCGCAAAATGTTCCTGAAATTCCGGGACTGACAGTGCTGAGTTTTCTGAAACATTCCGCCGCCGCACACGCGCATTTCAAAACCGGTCGCGATTTATCAATGGGTGAAATTTTACAGACCTTGGAACGTGTCCGCACGGAACTGGATATTCCAAAAGAATGGCTGAATCGCAGTATCAACGTCGGTTTTTCCGGTGGCGAACGCAAGCGTTTGATGTTGTTGCGCCTGAAAATGATTGCCCCCGCATTTGCAATTCTGGACGAACCAGATTCTGGTGCGGACGCCGACACCCAGAAATTGATTGCGCAAACAATTCATGAAATGCCCGACACAACATTTATGTTTATCAGTCACCAGCCGACATTTACGTCAATGGTCGGCGCGTCTGATATAACAACTTTGTCCGGCGGCCATATTGTGGTAAAATAAGAGCGATAAATAAAACCAAACAAAAAAAGGAAACAAACAATGTCTGAAAACAAATCACAATGTCTGATGTCGTGGATTCTGTGGCGTCCGCTGAAATTTGCGTTGACGCTGTTGGGATTGGGTATCGCGGTTATGATACCATATGAAATTGTTTCGGCTACAATCGGTGGCGCGACCGCAATGTGGACACTGGGGATTTTGTCGATTGCGGCGATTGTGTTCGCCACCTATTTGCTGTTTCATCGCCTGCCCCACGATAATCTGGACAGATACAGTTTCGTTGCATTGGAAAATGCACAGGCATATGTTCTGGCACTGGCGGTATTTGTTGCAATGCTGGCCATTATGCAGGCACAATCGTTTCTGATATCACTGGCGATGATGGGCACGGCTGGCAACGTGATATTCGTGCTGTTGGCGGCGGTGATGTTTGTCGCATATGCATATTTGGTCGGATTATCATTGGCAAATGTGTACGCCAAATTCCGCCGCGGTCGCGCAATGAATATTCCAACATGGAAAATCATTTGCAGCATACCGTTTGGATTTAACCTGATTTGGATTCCAGGGTACATTTTGCCCGATGAAAAAGCACCCAAGACACCTGTTATTCCAATTCATGCATCATGGTATAAAAACCTGACAAATTGGATTGTATCGCGTCCATCGCGCACCATACTGGCATTTGCAATTTTGACACTGTTCACCGGATTTATGTTTGGGATTCAGACAATATTCTGGACATGCGCGGCAATTTTGCTGTTCGCAATCTGGGTATCGGTCGTTGGCGCAAAGCATTTCTGCAAAAATATTGGTGGCGCATACGCAACAGTTGCCGTCGTGCTGAATATCATTATGATTTTGGCAGTATCGGTAATTACATATCAACAGATATCACAAATCAGCGAAAATGTTACTATAACGGTAACGGACACAACGCAAAATACAAACCAGTAAAAAACGCGCTATGTGCACCGTATCGCGGCACAGGGGGATTTTATGAACGGAATAATTTTACTTGCAGGATTCATTTTTGTTCTGTGGTTGGGACGTGCAATTTTAATCCCATTGTTGGTCGCAACGTTCCTGTGGTATTTGATAAACGCCATATCGGCATATTGCCGCAAAGTATTCCCGCTGCGCGGCGCAGACATGCACCGTACATACCCGGTTGCGGCGGGCGCATTTGATTGGGCATCTAATATCATCGCAATATGCGCAATGGCGGGACTGTTGTATCTGTTTGCATCACAGGTACGACCAATGTTTTCAGAATTGTTTGTCGCCCTGCCCGCGATTCAACACAAACTGGTTGAAATCGGTGTCACATTGTCTGGGACACTGGGGATTCGATTTGACGCATCACTGTTACCCAACGTGACCAGAATCGCCAGCAGTGTCGGCACATCATTGGCAGGCATTGCAACATCGGTTGGATTGATTTGCATATATTTACTGTTCATGTTTGTGGAACAGGCAACATTTGATAAAAAATTTGCGGCCCTGTTTCCAAACAAAACCCAATTCAAAAAGATGCGTTATATTTTGAACAGCATCGATACCAACATGAAAAAGTACTTGTTTATGAAGACCCTGATTTCAGCGGCGACGGGCCTGCTGTCATACCTGTGGTTGCACGCCATCGGTTTGGAATTTGCGGGCGTGTGGGCATTTATAGTGTTTGTTGCAAACTATATTCCAACAATCGGTGCAATCGTGGCGTGTGGTCTGCCCATTATGTTTTCGTTGGCAACCGCGCAAACATTGCATCAACCAATTTTGGTGGCAATCGGTTTAATTGGCCTGCAAATATTACTGGGCAATATCATTGAACCAAAATTGACGGGCAAAACATTGAACCTGTCGACATTGGCAATATTGATAAACTTGGTATTCTGGGGTATGATTTGGGGTGTTGCCGGTATGTTTTTCAGTGTGCCATTGTTGGTGGCAACATTCATTATCACGGCACAATTTGATTCCACACGCTGGATTGCAGTATTACTGTCTGCGGACGGAAAAATCCCTGACAAACGCGACGAATAAAAAACGCGCTATGTGCATTAAATCTGGGCTTTTTTGATTATTGCGCGCGACGCATCATGGCGATTGCGTTTTCCAAAATTACGCGCGCAGATTCTGAATCCAGTTTTGTTTTTATGTCCCCACGGCGCACGCGGCCCATATCATCTTGGGCGGTGGTGCTGGAATAACTCTCGTCAATAAATGCGATGGGAATTTCGGTCAGTTTTTCAACCGCCGCCGCACAGTCGCGAACACGTGCGGTTGTATCTGATTCTGTGCCGTCACCACGCAACGGCAAACCGATGATAATTCCAACCGCCTGCTCTGCGGTGGCAATATCGACGATTTTGGCTGGAATATCACTTGGATTTTTGACAACAATTTGTGGGCGCACAAATAAAAATTCGCGCGATGCGTCCGACACGGCAACACCCGTACGCGCCGCCCCCCAATCAATTCCAATTATGCGTCCACTGCGCGGAAAACCCTTGAAATCTGGCAGAATCATTGTATAATTTCCTCTGATTAAATAATAGGATCTGAAATGGCGTTTAGCAAGCAACAATTACAGAAATTTGCCAATCTGATCAGAATCGAAATTTCTGATGAAAAACTGGAACAAATGAATATTGATTCCGTTATTGATTGGCTGGACAAATTACAGAAAATTGATACCCGCGGTGTTGAACCAATGTTAAATCCGGCGCAGCATAAATTGCCCCAGCGCGCAGACACGGTTACCGACGGAAATATTCGTGACGCGGTAATGGCAAACACCCCTGACAAGGCGGGCGTATCACGTGGCTATTTTGCAGTACCCAAGGTTATGGACGGTGAATAAAATGATTGATTTAACGATTACACAGGCATTACAGAAATTGAAATCACGCGTCATCAGCGCAACTGAATTGGCACGCGCATATTTGAACCGAATTGAACAGTTTGGTGAAAAATTAAATTGCTATATCACCACGACGCCCGAACGCGCATTGGCGGACGCCGCCGCGGCGGACGCACGCTATGCCGACGGCACGGCCGGCGCGTTGGACGGTATTCCCATCGGTATGAAGGACTTATTTGCCACCCGTGGCATTCGCACAACGGCGGCATCACACATGTTGGAAAACTTTGTTCCCGAATACGAATCGACCGTTTCCCAGAAATTTATTGATGCGGGCACTGTCCTGTTGGGTAAAACCAATTTGGACGAATTTGCCATGGGCACATTCAGCAAGACCAGTTTCTTTGGCGCACCGGTAACCCCATGGCAACTGTCGCGTCGCCTGACGGCGGGCGGTTCATCTGGTGGTTCAACCAGTGCGGTTGCCGGCGGTTTGGCCATGGCGGCCACAGGAACTGATACGGGTGGTTCAATTCGTTTCCCGTCCGCAATCACCGGTCTGGTTGGTATGAAACCAACATACGGTTTGTGCAGTCGTTGGGGTTGCGTTGCATTCGCGTCCAGTTTGGATACCCCCGGCCCTATTGCCCGCACCGCCGATGATGCGGCGTTGATGCTGTCTGTGATGGCGGGTCATGATCCAAAGGATTCCACCAGCGCAGAAAACGGTTTCGCATTCAGCGGTGAATTGCAACCGATTGTCGGTGGCGGCAAAAAATTACGCGTCGGCGTTATCAAAGAATTTGCAGACGTAAAAATATCACCAGATATGAAACGCCTGTTTGATGCCCGCGTCGCAGATTTGAAATCCGCCGGTGCAGAAATCATAGAGGTTTCAATTCCAAACATCTTGGACGCATTGGCGGCATATTACATCATCGCCCCAGCCGAGGCATCATCGAACTTGGCGCGTTATGACGGTATGCGTTATGGTCTGCGCGTAGAAGGTTCAGATTTAATCGACACATACAAAAAGACCCGCGCCGCCGGTTTCGGTACAGAGGTTCAGCGTCGTATGATTGTTGGTACGGCGGTTCTGTCCAGCGAATCGTACGAGGTATATTTTATGCAGGCCGCACGTGTTCGTCGCATGATTGCCGACAGTTTTGCCGCCGCATTTGACCAGTGTGACCTGATTGTATGTCCGGCCAGTGCCGGCACGGCCATGCCACTGGATTCAGATTTGACGCCATTGGAATACTATGCATTGGATTTGTTCACCGTCGCAATGAACTTGGCGGGTGTACCTGCATGCAGCGTACCTGCGGGATTGGCAGAAAACGGTTTGCCATTGGGTATGCAGGTTGTTGGTCGTCGCTTTGACGATATGCGCGTTTTGCAGTTGGCAAAACATATCCAAGAATTTGGTGGCGTTGATAACCGTCCAACCGTAATCATGGGGGAATAAAAAAAAGCGCGCGAAACGCACGCAGAAATAAAAATGGTGGCTAGGAACGGAATCGAACCGCTGACACAGGGATTTTCAGTCCCTTGCTCTACCAACTGAGCTACCTAGCCAACGGACGCCATAATAAGATACGAAAAGACAAAAAGCAAGGAAAAAGAAAAAATGTTTACAATAAAGGGCAAAACAACAGATTGGGAATTGGTTATTGGGCTGGAAACACATATCGAAGTGTTGTCTAAATCCAAACTGTTCAGTGGTGCATCGGCGGATTATAATCCAACCGTTGCCCCAAATACTCAGGTTTCTATGGTTGACGTGGCAATGCCTGGTATGTTGCCGGTATTGAATGAATATTGCGTTGAACAGGCAATTAAAATGGGATTGGGACTGAATGCCGAAATATCACACCACAGCAAATTTGCCCGTAAACAGTATTTTTACCCTGACCTGCCCCAAGGGTATCAGATTTCACAACCCGCCGAAGAACCACCGGTCGTTGGTCGTGGCTGGGTTGAAATCATGGGCGACGATGGTAATCCTAAAAAGATTTTGATTGAACGCGCGCACTTGGAACAAGATGCCGGTAAATTAAAACACGACGTTCACCCAACAAAATCATTTGCGGACTATAACCGCACGGGTGTTGCACTGTTGGAAATCGTGACATTCTTGGACGTCAAGAATCCAGAAAACAATTCGTACATTTCGTCCCCTGACGAGGCCGAACGTTACCTGCGCGAAATTCGCGAAATCGCGCGCGCCCTGGGCGTATCCAAGGCCAACATGGAAGAAGGTTCTATGCGTGCAGACGTGAACGTATCTGTACGTCCGGTCGGCGACACAAAATTCCGCACCCGCACTGAAACCAAAAACATGGTGTCATTCAAATTTATTAAATCCGCCATTGAATACGAGGCCCGCCGTCAAATCGAAATCTATGAAAACGGTGGCACGGTATCACAGGACACAATGCGTTACAATCAGGGCGACGGCACGACGTCCGTAATGCGCAGCAAGGAAGACGCACTGGATTATCGTTATTTCCCAGATCCAGATTTGTTGCCATTGGACATCACCGATGATCAAATTGAACGCATCAGAAAAACAATGCCTGAATTGCCGGCGGCAACACGTGCCCGCTATGTAACAGAATACGGCCTGTCCGAATACGATGCGGCACGCTTGACCGAAACAACCGACATTTCAAAATGGTTTGATACGGCCGTCGCGGGTAATGCATCACATGCAAAATCAATCGCAAACTGGTTGATTTCAGAACTGTTTGCGCACCCAGAAAATTGGGACGTCAAAAACGCTGTGGATACAGCTGACAGCGGCATGCCGCGTATTATTCGTCCATCAGATTTGTCCGAATTGGTCGATATGATTGCGGCAAACGAAATCAATGGTAAACAGGCCAAAGATATCTTTATCAAAATGCTGGACGGCGAATCGGGCACGCCACGCGAAATTGCCGATAAATTTGGTATGAAGCAAATCACCGACACATCAGCGATCGAGGCCGCCGTCGATGAAATCATCGCAGCGTCTGCGCCCCAGGTTGCACAGTACAAGGCGGGCAAGACAGGTCTGTTGGGATTCTTTGTTGGCGGTGTAATGCGCGCCACACATGGCAAGGCAAACCCAGCCGTTGTAAACGAAATCTTGTTACGGAAATTATCATAATCACAAAAACCAAAAGGACGCACAATGAAAGTAGTCGCTATCGTTGAAAACAATGCAATCACCGGTGTTCGTTATGGCACGATTGATGTTCATGCACCTGAAATCAAGCGCGAAGCCGCACGCACATACGCCCGTGTCCAGCGCGTTCAGGCGGCGCGTGCCAAGAAAATCCGCAACGAACACACCAAACAGAAATAAAGTCAGATATGCAGAAATTCTTTATCCAGACATTCGGCTGTCAGATGAACGTCTATGACGGCCAGCGTATTGCGGCCATGTTATCGGCGCGTGGTCTGACCCAGACCGATAATGTCGCCGATGCCGACATTATCATTTTGAATACATGCGCCGTTCGTGCCAAAGCCACGGACAAGGTTTTTTCCGCACTGGGTCGTGTGCGCAAGGCAAAAAAGCCCACTGCCCTGTTCGGCATTGTTGGTTGCGTTGCACGTGAATCTGGGGCGGACGCATTTCGCCGGATTCCAGATTTGAATTTCGTATTGGGCCCACAGAGTTATCATAAATTGCCCGAAATTCTGGACAACCCAGACGCACGTTTGTTAAACATTGACTTGGGCGGTCTGGAAAAATTTGATGAATTACCACAAATGACGCGCAGCCCCGTTGTCGCATACATTCCAATCCAAGAGGGTTGCAATCACTGTTGCACATACTGCATCGTTCCATACACCCGTGGCCGCGAGGTTTCGCGTCCCTACGCCGATGTTATGCGCGATGTTACGCACGCCGCAAACACCGGCGCGATTGAAATATGCTTTTTGGGGCAAAATGTCAACGGCTATAAATATACAGATGAAAATGGCAAACTGTGGCGTCTGTCGGATTTAATTCGCGCAACCGCGAAATTGGACGCTGTCAAACGCATACGCTTTACGTCCAGTTACCCAACAGAAATGACCGATGATTTGATTGAAATGTTTGCAATCGAACCAAAGTTATTGCCGTTTTTGAATATGCCTATACAAAGCGGCTCGCCCGATGTATTGACAAGAATGAACCGTCCGTATTCGCTAAATCTATATATAGATATAGTTGACAAATTACGTCGCGCGCGTCCGGACATTCAGATTTCCAGTGACTTTATCGTTGGATTCCCTGGCGAAACAGATGATGATTTTGAACAGACGATGCAAATCGCCAAACAGATAAAATACATCAATTCATACTCGTTCAAATATTCGCCCCGCCCGCATACCGCAGCGGCCGTTATGAAGAACCAGATACCAGAAAATATCAAGGCCGCACGCTTGGCCAAACTGGACGCATACCTGAATGAATTACAGCGTGACTTTAACACCGCATGCGTTGGACGTGTTTTACCATGCCTGTGCGAAGGGCCCGACAAAACCGGTCGCCACATGATATATCGCACACCATATATGCAACAATGTGTTGTTGATGCAGATGCCGCCGCCCCGACAATGGCGAATATAAAAATCACCGCCGCGAACAAGGCGTCCCTGCGTGGGGAATTGGTAACTGAATAAAAATCAGAAATCTGCGCGCAGTGATACCACCGCTTGGTACGATGTGCCAAGCGTATTATTTATCACACCAATTTGAATATCACCGCCCGCGGCGTCTGCCACTGACCAGACGGACATACGCGTCATTGCGGCAACACCACCATCGGTATCAGCGCGCACTTGCGCGCCATATTCATATTTCAAATGTGCGTCCCCTGCCCCTGTGGAAATATTTAATCCAACATATTCACGGGTATCAGTGTCACGTTGTTCCGCAACCGATGCACGTGACATTGTTATTCCTGCGATTGGCGCAAACACGAATTTATCACCCGCATTCATACGCGCCCCTAAACTGAAACCACCATAATAATTTGTACCATCTGGGGCGGTATCGATTTTATCATTACCGACATACACAAAATCCGTATCAAACTTTGCAACCGTCGCGCCCGCATGCATCATACCGAACAGTTCGCCATT
>JAUNMD010000027.1:8360-10044 GCA_030531915.1 Pseudomonadota bacterium | reverse complement strand
TATTGCGAAATGAATAAAAGAGGAAAAATCTGATGGCAAATATTTTAAGTTCTTTATCACGTGTGCGCAAATCAGATGTTGTCCTGTCGGTGCGCGATATTAAAAAGACATTCATAGAGGGTGGCCAGCCATTGCATATCTTGCGCGGTGGTGGTTTTGATTTGCATCGTGGCGAAATTATCGCGTTGGTTGGTCAATCGGGCAGTGGTAAATCCACATTGCTGCAATGTGTTGGATTGCTGGACAAACCCACGGGGGGCAGTATTTTGCTGGACGGCGTTGCAACATCACGCATGGACGAAGATGCACGTACGATTGCGCGTCGCCAGAAAATTGGATTTGTGTACCAGCGGCATAATTTGTTGTCTGACTTTACCGCGTTGGAAAATGTTATGTTGCCAATGTTGGCGAATGGGTTGGACGAAAATTCTGCAAATGCACGTGCAATGAAACTGATGCGGGTTGCGAACGTTGCACATCGTGCGTCGCATCTGCCGGGGGAAATGTCGGGCGGTGAACAACAGCGTACGGCCGTGGCGCGTGCGTTGGCGAATAATCCAGAAATTCTGTTGGCGGACGAACCCACGGGCAGTTTAGACCCCGCGCATGCGACCGCTGTATTTGAATTGTTATTGGATTTGGTGCGCAAGAATAAAATGGCAATGCTGTTTGTGACGCACGATATGAATCTGGCGTCGCGCGCAGACCGCAGAATCACAATCCAAGACGGAATCGTAAAATAATAAAAACCAGAGAGCAGAGGGAGAGAACCAAATGAAAAAAGCAACAACAAAGAAAGTACAATCTAAAAAATCGGTTGCGTCCGCACCTGTGTGCACCGTGCCGGCATCGCGCAAGGTATGGGGTGTAATTGCGTTGGCGGGTCTGTTTGCGTGTGGATATATTCTGGGCGGAATTATGGCCACGCCGGACAAGGCGCAACAGGCAGCCGAATGCACCACTGCATCAGAGATGACGGTTGTTGAAAACCCTGCGCCGATTGCAACATGCACACGCATTGAACAGTTGTTGGAACAACAGCTGACACCCGAAGATTCACAGGGGTATGAAAAGCATATGTACAATGCCGAAACTTATAATCGTCTGGCGGACAATGGGTGCGCGGAACACAGCGATAAATATCGCGCAATGGCGGTACGTGAAACCCAGATTGCCGTTGCGCTGATGCCAGTTGAAAATATGTCAGAATACGAAGTCGAAGATATTGTTGATACATATAAAAAGGCCAAGATGCAGGCCGCCGCGCAGCAGGTGATTGACAAGTTGCAACAGGCGTCAGAGCCCGCGATTGATTTTATCTTGAAACTGGAAAATATATTGGAGGACTGATTCATATGAAAAAAATAATGACCGCAATATTTGCCACTGTGTTATGTATTCCGGCGTTTGCCGATAACGCAACCACAAGTGTCACAGACCGCACGTCGTGCATTGATATGCAGGCCCAGATTACAGAAATGTCTGCGAATGAAAATATGTCAGATGCAGACGCGACGAAATTATCTGAACTGCGCACAAAATATCGTAACACATGTATGCGTCGCGCGGGCGCGGCACGGGGCAGCCGCACAATCGCAAATGCGCGTTTGAAAAATGTGTCGGGTACAACCACAAATACCACCAACAGTGCGCCCGAACAAATAACCGCACCGGCGTGCGATGC
>JAUNMD010000027.1:0-8350 GCA_030531915.1 Pseudomonadota bacterium | reverse complement strand
CGCCGGACGAATACGGTTGCTGTCCAAATGAAACTTTTTCGACGGTTGATGGTGTGCAATATTGTTGCCAGAACGATGGCGATATTTGCTTTGTGCCGATGGTGGTATTAAAGGAAGAAAAGCCAGCGGCCCCTGAAAAAACAGCCGAAGAAATCGCCGCTGAAATCAAAAGCAATATTGCCAAGGGGTTGTGTGGTGATGGCACAACGCCGAATAAATATGGTTGCTGTGGCGATGAACAATTCAAAGATTTGGGTGGCTCGTTTGCATGCTGTCCCAAGAGTGGGGGCGACTGTTTCCCGCCGATAGAGACCAAATCAGATCGTGGTGAAAATACAGGTGTAATCGTAGAACGCTGAGTGAACAAATAACGCCCGCCGCCGTCGTGTGGGCGTTTATACATTTATGGGTAAATATGTTCAGAATATTTGAAAATTTTTATCGTTTTGTGCGGCTGTGGCTGATCAGAATTTTCCGTGGTAAAAAAGCGGCAATCAAAGATTATCTGCGTCGGTATTTATATGTGACGGAAATAGTGCAGGGTATGCAACCACAGCAAAATCCAAAATGCAAAATAGCAATTCCGCCGGCCGATCGCGTGTGGACAATGTGGTTGCAAGATGAACGACCAGAATTTGTTCAAATGGGGTTGGATTCTATATTTTGTTTTTACCCACAAACGGTAATTATTACCGAAAAAAATATATCACAGTACTTGGATATTCCGGCACATATTATGGATAAATATCGGCGCAGAATTATTGGGGCTGCACATTTTTCTGACTATGTGCGTGTGGCGTTGTTGGATATGTATGGTGGCACATGGATTGACGCGTCGTGTTTGATGATGGACAAAATACCGGACTTTATTATGAAACAGACGTTTTTCATGTTGCAAAATCCAAACAAGAAAGATGTGTCAAATTTCTTTATCCATGCCGCACCGAATAACTATATGATACGTTGCATACGTGTGTTTCTGGAAGAGTATTGGCGTCACGAACGCAGGGCGATTGAATACTTTTTCTTTCACTGGTTTGTGACGGTACTGTTCACATATCACCCGTGGTGTCACCGTATTTGGTTTGGCCAAATTCCGTATTTGAACAGTAATGTAAAATATTTCTCGTACTTTTTGGGACGCACCGCCGATATGGACGCGTGGCGGTATTTATCACATAATTGCTTTATGTACAAAATTCATCGGCGCAGTGATTTTGCAAAAAAGCAACCGAACAGTTGGTATTATTTCTTGTTGAAATTGTATCGTGCGGGCGCGTTGCCACACCCACGTGGTGGGGCGACGGGTGCACCGGTGTTTCAAACCGTGTATGAAACGGGGGCGTCCGACATCACACCGCCAAATGGCGTGCCAGAATAAACACTTGCGTTTTTTGAAATATGAATTATAATAGGCACGCTTTAATTTGTTGCGGGCATAGTACAAAGGCTAGTATGCAAGCCTTCCAAGCTTGAAATGCGGGTTCGATTCCCGCTGCCCGCACCAAGAATAAAGGTTGCGTCGGTAAGTTGGGTAACCTCACGATGCGAACATCAATTCGTTGCTAATAACGCAACTCATTGTGTTCTTGTACGTTCGGTTTCCCGCTGCCCGCACCAAGAGATTGGGCGTGCGCCGGAGTTGGAGAGCCGGGGCAGACTGTAAATCTGTTGGCTTAAGCCTGAGCTGGTTCGAATCCAGCCACTCCCACCAAAATAAAAACACCCGCGTGCCGGGTGTTTTTATTTTGGTGAAATGCGGTATTGGATTTGAGTCACGCAATCATTTGATTGCCGGTTCGACTATGAGTTGTTGTGTGACGTGCGCGCGCGGCACACAACATACGAATGCCCCGCAGTCCCACGCCATCAGCGTGGGCGAGGGAATCAGCCACTCCCACCAATAAATGCCGACCCGTTGTGGTCGGCATTTGTGTCCTTTACAAATGCACAATTTCAATGTCTGGTATTTTTTCCGTAATATATTCGGCGGCTAACCTGCGATGGCATTGCAGGGCGGATTTTTCTGTGCACAGCAGGCAGATTCTATCAAGTTTTGATATATTGCAATTCTGCAACGGGTCGCGTTTTTGCAATAATTCGCGATACAATTTTTCGTATTCTGCCCAACTGATTTTTTTATCTTTATAGCCCGCCAAAATATCGGGCGTGGGTGCAAATTCTGTATGATACTTATAACGATTGCCAAGTATCATGGCCAGATTATTACCGTTATAATATGGCACATATGTGCTGGTTCGCCACAGACGAATGTCCCAAACGCAACTTATACGCGCCGCATTTAACACATCTAGAAATGCATCTGAACTTTTACCACTGAAACCAATCGTAAATATCTTTGTCATATCAGTACAAAAATAGTCCATTGAGCATTAGATAGCAATGATTTTCCTGAATAAAAAATTTGCGCGCCAGACCAATTCTGCAATGTGCCTAGGGATTTTTTGTGTGTAAAGTGCGCCCCACCAAAATAAAAACACCCGCCATTTGGCGGGCGATTTTATTCAGATATTTCCACGCTGTCGATATAAGTACGGTCGACGGATTCCAGTTTTACCGGCTCGTAATCCGTGGCGGCGATGGGTTCGCTGTCATCTTCGGGCAGGACGGTTATATTTTCCGGCTGCGCGGGCGCGGCGGTGTGCGTAATATTTGCGCCAAATGTTTTTGATTTATATGTGGTGCGCAGGCGTTCTGGGATACGAATATAATCCATTGGATTTATACCGTCTGATTCCAATGCCATTGCGGTGGCGGGCGTGATGTGACGCTGTTCAATATTATAAATCGGACGAATAAAGTTTTGTGGTGCGGCGCGCACAACCGTTGCGTCGCCCGTGCCGTTTAATTGCATGATGCGTAATGCGCGCTGGCTGTCACCATTTGGCATCAGGCGGAACAGGCCATCTGTGCCGACATAACCACTGGGATCCAGCAGGTATGCCGCATTGGATTTCTGAGAATACATCATACCCATTGCCAAGTTTGCGGCGTCGTAACCAAATGCCGCCAAGTGTGATGGGGAGTTGCCCGCAACACGTGAATACACATCTGTGAAAGACGCTGACATTTCTGGCAATGCGGCGAACTTTGCGCCCGACATTGTTATATCAGATGTAATGTTTGAACCGTCCCACATGGCCGTGCCATACATGCGTGCGTCACGTGCGGCAACACCATAATAGCGCAAGAATGATGCAATACTGGTTGTGTCGGCCGCCCCCCCAAGGAACAAAATACCATCATATGGAATTGTGCCCAGTGTGTCGGACTTTGATATTTTTTCCAGTTGAATTTCCAGTGATGATTTTTCAATCGCGGTCAGGCGTTCGCGCGTCAAAATATCGGACAAGATTTCGCGTGCACGTGTGTTTGCCGCAGTGCGTGCCGCATTCATAGATGCCGCCGCCGCCGCGTCTTTGATTGAATCAGAATTGCCAGACGTGTAATAGAATATACCAATCAAATCCATATTATAGATTGATGCGGCATTCTTGGCCGTGCCAGCCATCAGCCGGCCAGACGCTGTATCGGGTGCCAAGATAATAAATTTCTTGATGCCGTCGGTCGACATTTCGGTTGTAATTGCCTCTACACTGTTGGTGGGCATCAGGTTCATTGTCATAACACCGTCGCCAACCGCGGTCGCGTCCGATGTAAATGACAAGACCGGCATTTCCATTGGTTTGGTTGCGCGAACAATGCGCGCATCGCCCGCAAAGACCGGCCCGATTATGATTTCGGGGCTTTCCATCAATGCCTCTGAAATTGCGCCGTCGCGCGCCGTGTCATAAAATGCGACAGACATACTCTGTGGTGCGCTTTGCAGGGTGGCGATTTCAATAGATGTGCGAATTGCGCGACCCGTTGCCGCGTTTTCGCCCGACAATGGTAACAATACCGCCACGCGGTGATTATCGGTTGCGTTGTCTGAAAAACCGCCGTATTGCATCTGTGATGGTGCGCCCGCCACGTCTGTGCCGTAATCGGTTGCCCAATCGCGATTTGTGTAATCACCACTGCACCCCGCCAGAATCAAACCCAGCGTACAAAAGCCAAAAAATCTGTTCATAAACATTGAAAAATCCGTTCTGTTTGGTATTATTTTACTATAAAAGGATTACGAATGCAAACAGGGCTTTATGTTGTTGGAACGCCGATTGGAAATTTGTCTGATATGTCACCGCGCGCGATAGAGGTTTTGAAAAACGCGGATTTAATTGCCGCCGAAGATACGCGTGTGTTTGGCAAATTGGCGTCGCATTTTGATATTAAAACCCCACGGGTTGCATGCCATGATCATAATGAACGCGATGTTGTGCCGGAACTGATTGAAAAATTGCAGGGTGGGGCGACAATCGCGGCGGTGTCCGATGCGGGTATGCCGGCGGTATCTGACCCAGGGTTCAGATTGGTGCGTGCGGCGCGGGCGGCGGATATTCCGGTCTTTGTTGTCCCAGGGCCAACGGCATTTGTTTCTGCGCTGGTGCTGTCGGGATTTCCATCAGACAGATTTACGTTCTGTGGTTTCTTTGATGAAAAGAAATTACGTGATGATAATAAAATCCGTCATACGATTATTTATTACGAGAGTCCTAATCGCATCATGGCGACCATTGCGGCGTTGGCACGTGTTATGCCCGAACGCCAGATTGCAATCGTGCGCGAAATTACCAAGATTCACGAAGAAACTATTATTGGATATCCTGCGGATTTAGTGGGGATTGAACCACCGCGTGGTGAAATAGTAATTGTTGTTGCGCCCGCGCCGGAACATAAAATGACAGACAGTGAAATTACCGAAATTGTAAATGATATTGCGGGCACGTCTATGAAATCGGCGGCGGCGGATTTGGCGGCGCGCACCGGTATTTCCAAGAAAGAGGCGTATCGCCGCCTGTTGGACAAAGGGGGCGCAGATGATTAAATTTGTTGGCGGGTTTGAAACGGTTGCGTCACTGCCACGGACACAGTTCCCAGAATACGCGTTTATTGGGCGCAGTAATGTTGGTAAATCATCGCTGATAAATGCGGTCGTTGGACAAAATGTTGCACGTACATCAAATACCCCTGGGCGGACACAGACAATAAATTTGTTTAACTTGGACGATCGTGCGATGATTGTTGATTTGCCGGGGTATGGTTATGCGCGTGCGTCGCGCGCGGACGCAATGCGGTGGCTGGCACGATTGGAAGAATATCTGATGACACGCAAATTGGCGCGCCTGTACATATTGATTGATTCACGTGTTGGCGCGCGTCCCAATGATTTGGATTTAATGGATTTCTGTGATGCGCATGGTATTGGGTATCAGGTTGTTATGACCAAAAAGGACAAGCGTATTCGCGAAGAAGATCAGCATGCGTTGTCGCACGAAAATCACCCCGCGATGATGGCGGAAATTCTGGAAACATCGGCCGAAAAGAAATTTGGTTTGGAGGCCATAAGGGCGCAAATTGGAATTAAATAAAAATATCTTTTGTGCAACAAATCCCGCAAAAATGTCAGATGCGTTGTGGCATGTATTGTCTGCGTCGGGTGTGGATTTGTCGCGTATGTTGATATTTTTGCCCAGTCGTCGTGCCGTGCGCACGGTGGAAAAAATGCTGGCGGAAAAATCGGGTGGGGCGGTAATTTTGCCTGAATTGGTTGCACTGGGCGAAGGTGCACCTGACGAGGTTGATGATGACATTGTGTGCGACACGATTTCAAATACGGCGCGCGTTGTTATGTTGGCGAAATTATTGGCCGCCGATGCCAGTATAAGGAATATCACAACGGCATTACCGGTGGCGCGCGATTTGGTGCGTATGACGGACTATCTGGAAAACGAAGGGGTGGACGCCAGCACGATTGATTGGAATGCGCTGGTTGGGGACGAATACGCCGCGCATTTTCAGCACAAGGCAAAATTGCTGGAAATTATCACACGTGTGTTGCCGGCGTACTATGCGGGGCGACCGACCCAGACCGCCGCGCGCAACAGTGCGATACGTGGTTGGACGGCGCATTTGAACGATTATGATTTGGTTGTTGTTTGTGCATCAACCGCCAGTGTGCCCGCAACCGCGGATTTAATGCGTGCGGTGGCGCGCGCGCCACATGGGCGAATAATTTTATCTGGTAAATATTCGGGCGATAATACTGATTTGACGCGCGCAACGCACCCGTATAATGCCGAGTATAAATTTTTAACATCGTTGGGATTGACAGAATCAGATGTACAACCGATTGATGTTGGTGCGTCGCCGATTGATTTCTTGAACTATGCATTCAGCAATAATCCGCAAATCCCAGATGATGGCGCGATGGTGCGTCATTGTCATTTGATTGAATGCGCCCGCGAAAGCGAAGAGGCCGCCGTCGTTGCGGAAATTGCGACCCGCGCAACACATGAAAATAAATCTGTTTTAATTATTACGCCCGATGCGGCGGGTAACCAGCGTGCAGCATTTGCACTGCGCGCGCGGGGAATTGATGCGGACTTTTCAGGGGGCGTTTCCGGTACAATGACAAATACCGGTCGCGCAATTCTGAACGTATTTTCAGATTGGATTGATGCGGGCGACAATGCAACGTTTGAACGGCTGTATGCGGCGGCGGGTGGCAACCTGTTTGAAATGATTGTGCGCATGGTGGACGAAAATCGTGATGCGTTTGCACCGGCGTTTGATATGTCTGATGCGGCATCGATGCAGATATGGGCGGCGATAAAGAATATGTCTGATTGTATTCGTGATGCAGATATCAAATTATCACTGTCTGATGCGTACGCGTTTTTAACAGATGCGATTTCCGGTGTGTCGGTGCGTGGCGCGATGAACAGTGCGGCGCGCGTGGTTGTTCTGGGGACAATCGAATCACGTATGCAGACCGCCGATGTTGTGATTTTGACCGGCTTGAACGAGGGTATGTTCCCCGCGCGCGGTTATGAAAATGCGTGGTTGCCTGTGCGTTTGGCAACACAAATCGGATTGCCATCTGCGGACAGAAAGGTTTCATTACAGGCGTTGGATTTTATGAATCTGTCGTGTGGGCCGGACGTTTATTGGACACGCAGTGGTGCGTCGGGTGGGGTTCAGACGGCGGAATCACGTTTTATATCACGCGTGCGCGCGCGTGGTGGTGCGTTTGATACGGCGGCGGGTCTTGATATCTTGCGTGTGGTGCGTGCCCGTGATGATGCCGCGCCGCGGCCGCTGGATTACAGTGCGCCAACGCCACCCGCTGATTGGTCTGATGTATATGTAACGGCGTTGGAAAAACTGATACACAACCCATATACATTTTATGTAAATCATATTTTGAAATTACGCGTGTTGGACGATTACTGGGCCGCGCCCGATGCGCGCCAGTTTGGTGATTTGGTGCATGGTGCGTTGGAATCGTTCGGTAATAAAACGGCCGCTGATTTGGTTGCCGATATGGACGCACGTGCGCGTAGCATTTTGGGCGCGGACAGTATTATATATCATTTCTGGCACAAACGATTCTTGGAAATTGCGCCGGTGGCATTGGAATATTTGAATGCGTTGCCGCCATCGGTTGCGGAAACGGCGGGTGTGGTGAATATTGCGGGGCGCAATGTTCGTGCGCGCGCAGATCGCATTTGGGACGGTGGGGTTTTGGACATCAAGACCGGTACGCCACCAACCAAAAAACAACTGGCCGAAGGGAACATGCCGCAGTTACCCTTAGAGGCGTATATACTGCAATCCGGCGGGTTCACGATTTCGACAACTGAAAAATCGCGCACGCCGGTAATGGTATTTTTACAGTTAAAGAGTGGGG
The DNA here is from genome assembly GCA_030531915.1 of Pseudomonadota bacterium. Lineage (GTDB taxonomy): Bacteria > Pseudomonadota > Alphaproteobacteria > Rs-D84 > Rs-D84 > Enterousia. The sequence continues at coordinate 537 of JAUNMD010000027.1, read as the reverse complement.
CGGTAAAACCGATTGAATACAGCGCGGACGACACGGCGCAAATGATTGCGGCGGCGGTCGATAAAACAACAGAACTGTTTAACATGTATTCTGCGGGTGGCGCGCCGTATGAATACAGGGAAACCAGTGACCAAAAATATCATATCTATGATGATTTGGCACGTAATCGCGATTGATATTATTTAATGGTCAGCATCAATCCGCAATGGTCGGTTGGTTTGTTTGCCATGCGTGGTGCGGTATCAATTTCGCAATTTTTAATCAGCTGCATTGCCGCGGGATTTGCCAAGAAATAATCCAAACGCAATCCCATGTTTTTACCAATCGTATCACCACCACGATATCCGAACCAAGTATATGCAACTTCGTCTGGGTGCATGGTGCGCCATACGTCTGACCAGCCGGCATCAATCCACGATTGCATTACGGCGCGCGCGGCCGGTGCGGCAATCGCGATGTTTACATAGTTCGCCGGTTTCCACACGTCGCGGTCGGTCAATGCAATGTTAAAATCCCCACCGACTATGACGGGTTCTG
>JAUNMD010000026.1 GCA_030531915.1 Pseudomonadota bacterium | reverse complement strand
ATTTCGCATATCTGGGGTATAATGTAAAATACGTTCGCAACTATACCGATGTCGACGACAAGATTATTGCCAACGCAAACAAGATTGGCGAAAATCCAATCACATTTGCCGAACGCTATATGGCCAAGACGGACGCAGAAATGGACGCACTGGGCAACAACCGCCCAACCGTGATGGCGCGCGCAACACAATGCATAGATGACATTATCGCATTTGTCCAGAAACTGATTGATTCTGGACACGCGTATGTTTCTGAATTTGGCGACGTGTATTTCAAATTGTCATCTTTCCCAGATTACGGCAAATTGTCACACATTCAAACCAACAAGAACGAAATCGGCGTTCGCAAGGATATTGAACCCGGCAAATTGGACGAGGCGGACTTTGCCCTGTGGAAATCCGCAAAGCCAGGTGAAATTTATTGGGAATCCCCATGGGGACGTGGTCGCCCCGGCTGGCACATTGAATGCAGCGCGATGAACATGAAATATCTGGGCGAACAGATTGACATTCACGGTGGCGGGCGCGACTTGGTTTTCCCGCACCACGAAAATGAAATTGCCCAGACAGAATCTGTCACCGGCAAAACATTCGCGAATTACTGGGTACATTGCGGCTTGGTCAAGGTAAACGGCCAGAAAATGAGTAAATCATTGAACAACGGTATATTGTTGCAAGATGTATTGGCGCAATATGATGCCGATGTCATTCGCTTTGCTTTGCTGAATAACATGTATTCAAACGACATTGATATCACAGACACATTCTTTCCAAACGCAATGCGTCACGTGTACAAGATGTATTCGGTCATAAATGCTGCGCGCACGCGCGAATATGCGGACGCAAATGCGGACAAAACCGCCACAATGACACAACAGATTACCGACGAATTTCGTGCCGCGATGGACGACAACTTTAACACATACGGCGTGATTGTTGCGGCATTCAAATGGTTTGATTTTGTGTCTGCCGAATTGGCGAAAAAGCGCACAGAATACGATTTGGCCACCATTGTGAACAAAATCGTCGAATTGTTCGGTGTTCTGAATATATTACAGCGCGATGCAGCCCGATACATTGCGGACGCCCGTCAACGCGTTTTAACACAAAACAATATCACCGCTGACGAAATTCAGGCAAAAATTGATGCCCGCACCGCAGCCAAGGCCGCACGTGATTACGCCACCGCTGACACAATCCGTGGCGAATTGATGGCCCGCGGCATCGCCCTGATGGATTCGCCAAATGGCACAACATGGGACATTGCAATGTAATTTTGCGCATTGTCGTAAACACCCGCCCAACCGTGGGCGTTTTTTTATGCTTGTTTTTATTCCTGATGTTACATATAATATTTATTGTCGATGGGTGTTCCATTGATGGGGTGTGAGAACCCGTTCATAAGCGTCACGAACAGATTGGGCGCGATGCGCCTTTTTTAACATCGTGATGAAAAATAAACTCCTGATATTTGTGTCAGGAGGGCACGCGGAATATCCAATACGCGGCACAATTCTTATGATTGTTCTCAACCTCCTAACCACCAAAAATTGGTGGTTTTTCATTTGAAAAACGTAAAGGACAGGAGAAAGAACAAATGAGACGCAGTTTTACCATCGCCGTGCTGGCGATGTTGGTGTTGCACGTAAATAATGCCACCGCCACCCCAGTCCCAGGGATTGAATACCACACCAGCGGCAGCGGTTGCTATGTCACCGAATATTCATCATCACTGCTGACCAGTGCCGTCAACTATGCCCAAATTGTTCAAACAAACTGCGCATCATTCAAAACATATCAGGTTCGCCCCATGTCCAGCAGTTCGTGGTTCTATGTTGCAGAATGCGCCACATGTAAAAGTGGTTATTACGAAAACGGCTATGCGGTATCAACCACAGACGGCATGAAAAACGGCCGCGCCGTCGTGGTCGGCCCCGACTGGAAAACATACACGTACAGTGCATGCGGCGACATTGCGTTTCAGGCCAGTTGTTCCGCCCGAACCACATGTTCCGTACAGCAAATAACCATGGATACAACAACCATTCCATATTGCAATGCGGAAAAAACCGTCGTGTTTGGAAATACCGCATGGCGTTCCTGTTCAGATTGCCAAGGCGGCTCCGCTGGCAAACAGGGGCAATCCGTGTGGGCGGCATCTGGCGGGCCATGCAGCAACTCTTATTACACGGTCAGCATAAACACGTGTAAAACGCCATGTTCTGATTCAAACTGTGGCAGTAAAACAACCGATTGGACATGCGGTGAATACGCAAACGGCACGGCCAGTGACGCCGCATGTTGGCGTAAAAAATATTATTGCACGAGTGACGGTTTTACATGCAACAGCGCGAACGAAAACAAATGCGTATCTGGGTACTATATGTCGGGCAGTACATGCGCCACATGTCCCGCCGGATCTGATGGCAATGCCGCCCAGAGCACCGACGCCGCAACCAGCATCAATGATTGCTATGTCACCAGTGGTCGCGACATCACTGGTGCATATTCATACGTTGATGGCACGTCACCATATATGTGCAATTACGGTGAATAAATATAAAAACAAAAAACGTCCCAAACGGGACGTTTTTTATAACACTTGTTCGTTATTATGCGGCCTTTTTGGCATCGCGCAGGATTTGCACCGGTTGCTTTTTACCCAGTACAACATTTTTATCAATTACGATTTCCGCCAATTCTGGATTATCAGGCGCATCAAACATTGGTGTCAGCAATATGCGTTCCAAAATGCTGCGCAGGCCGCGTGCCCCCGTCTTGCGCGCAACCGCCAATTTTGCAATTTCACGCAATCCGTCGTCGGTAATGTTCAATTTCACATTGTCCATTTCCAGCATCGCACTGTATTGCTTTACAATCGCGTTCTTTGGTTCGGTCAGGATTTTTACCAACGCACTTTCGTCCAAATCCTGCAATGTAGTAATCACCGGCAAACGACCAACCAATTCCGGAATAATACCGAATTTAACCAAATCTTCGGGTTGAACATCGTCCAAGTAATTTTTGGATTCGCGTTCCTTTTTCGATTGAACATTCGCGCCAAAACCAATACCCGCACGTTCCGATTTACGCCCACCAATAATCTTGTTCAGGCCATCAAACGCCCCGCCACAGATAAACAAGATTTTTGATGTGTCCAGTTGAACTGTGGCCTCGCCCGGGTGCTTGCGGCCCGCGCCGCCGGCGGGAACATTCGCAACCGTACCTTCGACCAATTTCAACAAGGCCTGTTGCACCCCTTCGCCGGAAACATCACGGGTCAGCGATGGATTTTCAGATTTGCGTGCAATCTTATCGATTTCGTCGATATAGATAATACCGCGTCCCGCACGTTCCACGTCAAAATTCGCATTCTGTAACAGACGCGTCAGAACACTTTCCACGTCGTCGCCGACATAGCCGGCCTCGGTCAATGTGGTGGCATCTGCGATTGCAAACGGCACGTCCAAAATACGCGCCAACGTTTGCGCAAACAGCGTTTTACCCGTACCCGTCGGCCCAATCAGCAAAACATTGGACTTTTGAATTTCAACATTCGATGACATCGCCACACTGTGACGTTTATAGTGGTTATAGACCGCCACCGCCAACGTGCGTTTCGCCATATCTTGCCCAATAATATATTCGTTCAAGAAATTATAAATCTGGGACGGCGTTGGCAATTTGGCTGCTTCTTTATTGACTTCGCCCCGCAGGTCGTCCGCCATAATATCGTTGCACAGGTTGATACATTCGTCGCAAATGCAAACATTGCGGCCACGAACCAGTTTTTTAACCTCGTACACAGATTTACCACAGAAACTGCAAAACTGCTGCGCGCCCTGCGCTGCGTCAGTTGGTGGTGTGGTGGTGTTTTTATCGTCGCTCATTACAAAAAATCCCTTGGGTGTAAAAGAAAAATTATTTGCGTTCCAAAATGCCATCAATCAGGCCAAAATCTTTGGCCTCGGTCGGGTTCATCCAGTTATCACGTTCCATCGCATCAAACAATTCTTGTTCGCTGCGACCGGTAAACGACGCCATTTGTTTAATCAACGTCTGTTTGTTCTTTTGATACTGGGTCATGCGGATTTCCATATCGGTAATCTGGCCCTCGGCCCCAGCCAATGGCTGGTGGATCATAATCTGGGTATTTGGCAAAACGAAACGTTTTCCCCGCGCACCCGCCGCCAGCAAGACAGAACCCATCGACGCAACCAAACCCATACCGATGGTCGACACCGGCGATTTAATATACTGCATCGTGTCCATAATCGCCCAACCCGCGGAAACATCACCGCCAGGGCTGTTGATATAAACAGAAATTTCCGCATTTGGATTTTCAGATTCCAAGAACAACAACTGCGCCACAATACTGTTCGCCATTGTCGGTTCAATTTGGCCGTTTATCATGACAATACGGTCACGCAACAGGCGCGAATAAATATCAAACGAGCGTTCACCACGTGGTGACTCTTCGATAACCATTGGTATCAGTGCCATAAAAATATCCTTTTAATTTCTCTGAATTATACCACAAAAAATCCGATTCGCGAATTTATACATCTGATATATAGGTAAATATGTCCAAAATACAACTAAACAGCATTTTATTGACAAAAATGATTTTGTGTACTATGTTATAAAAAATAAAGGCACATATTATGCACACAAATGGATTTTATTTAATTGAACGCGCCCGTCACGAATACAAAATCGCGACACTGAATGACATTATGAAACACATAACCGCCGATTTGGTTCAAACCCAGAAAATCAAGAAATTGATAGAAGAACGCAGTCGTATCGTCAAAACAGAAAATCTGGAACAGCGTATGCAAATGCGCCGTGCACAATTACAGGAACTGATTGCCGCACGTCGCGCACATTACGATGAACGTTATGACGCGATGGAGGCCGCGACCACAGCCGCAATGTTTGACATTGACTGGGCCGAAGAATTGGCATACAAAGCGTTGGAATACGAACGCACACATTCACGTTAAACAGCAAAGCCGCCAAATATCAGGCGGCTTTTTTCATATCACGTTTTACATCGCGCACATATTTACGCAATTCATCAATAGGAACTAGCGACCCATCGCGTTTTTCCGCCGACCAGTAATCCCAACCATTGAAACTGACACTGTGTTGCAGGCGCGCCGCCATAACATGAATTGATGCCTTGCCATACAGGGTGTGCGCCAACTGGGCATCACGCGTAATCATCACGCGTTCGCCACGCGGGCTGACCAACGTCTGGCCAACATACAGCAATCCCGCGTCCAGCAATTCTTTGAATGCAACGCGAACCTCTGCACGTTTGGGGGCGGCGACCTCTATATCCGTCAAATCAATCGGTTTAACCGCGGCAACACGTTCCCGTGCAGCAGCCACATACGCCTCTTCACGGTCGATTCCGATAAAATTACGTCCCAATTCCTTGGCCGCGGCGGCGGTTGTACCACTGCCCACAAATGGGTCAAGGATTACATCTCCCTGCTTGGTTGATGCCAATATTACACGACGCAACAAATCCATTGGTTTTTGTGTGTTATGCAAACTCTTGCCATCTGCACCCTTGACACGTTCTTCGCCCAGACAAATATTGATATTCCAATCAGAACGCATCTGTTTGCCACCGTTCAATTTCTTCATCGTTTCATAATTGAACGTGTATTTACCTGTCTTGCGCGGGGTCGCCCAAATCAGTGTTTCGTGCGCGTTTGTAAAGCGTGTACCGCGGAAATTCGGCATAGGATTGGTTTTCACCCAAACAATATCATTCAAAATCCAGAAACCCAAATCCTGTAAAATTGCACCGACGCGGAAAATGTTATGATAACTGCCGATAACCCACATTGCACCATCTGGTTTCAGAATGCGTTTGCATTCCGTCATCCATGCGCGCGTAAATTCATCATATGCGGCGGGGCTGTCAAACGCGTCCCACGCATCACGCACCGCACGCGCGGCCGTCTGATCTTCGGGGCGATACAATGTTTTCGCGCCCAGTTGCAGATTATACGGGCAATCGGCAAAGATGGCATCAACCGACGCATCCGGCATGCGGCGCATGACCTCTATGCAATCACCAGACAAAATCTGATTCAGGTATTTTTCCATCTCTCCGTCTCTCGGCATCTATTTTATCACAAATCGCCCCCTAATTTTTCGCCCACAAGCATTGTTTTCTAAAAAAACGTCTTGATTTTTCCGAAAAGACGATTTTTTGCCCGACGCAAATATTACTTGCGGGCATCAAAATAGATTGCTATTCTTTACCAGTATGAGATGTCCATATTGTAATTCAACCGACAGCCGCGTGACTGATTCACGTCCCGACACCGAAGATGCAATTATTCGGCGTCGCCGCGTATGCAATCAGTGCGGTGCAAAATTCACAACCGTTGAACGCGTCCAGATGCGCGACCTGATGGTGCGCAAGAACAGTGGCAAGTTAGAGGCATTTGATCGCGAAAAATTGCGTCGCAGTTTTAAACTGGCATGCCGCAATCGTGATGTCGGTGACGAACAGATTGAAAAATTGGTAACATCTATTCACCGCCGTTTGGAAACAGAAACCGCCGACGATACAGTGCCCAGCACGATGGTCGGACAAATGGTGGCGGATTCGTTGCTGAATCTGGATCCAATCGCATTTGTGCGATTTGTTTCCGTTTATCGCAAGTTTTCACGTATATCTGATTTCAAAAAAATTATCGACCAGATACCAGAGGCCGCCGATGACGCAGTGGTTTGCCACCTGCCAAAGACATCGCTGTTCTGACATAATAATATGAAAAAAATCCTTGTATTTTTAACAGCGTTTTTACTGTCAGTGCCCGTGCGCGCCGCAGATTTGCCAAACATTTTGACCGATGCCGACGCCAGTTTGTACGAACAGATTTTCATGCTGCAATCCAAAGAGAAAATCACCACCGCACAAAAGTTGGAAAAACAACTGACCGATCCCCTGTTGATGAACGAGGTTTTATATCAACGCTATACATCAAAAACATATCGCACGCGCGGGGCGGAACTGAACGCGTGGATGAAACAGTACTATGATATGCCGGGCGCGGTTCGCATTTCCAAAATTGCAAAAATCAAACAGGCCGCCGTCCGCAAACCCGTTGTTCCAAATATGATTAGTGGTGGTGCATCAATAGAAACGGCCCAATCCGAAACATGGACGGCCAAGAAATATTCTGGGGCAACCGACACAAAAATCACAAAATTCAAACGCGCAATCCGCAGCGGCAGCAGCAAAACCGCACGTCAAATCCTGTCCGACCCACTGTTCAAACGCAAACTGACCGAATCTGATTACGGGCGTCTGGCGGGACGTTTGTCATACCTGTATTATACAAATGGCGAATTTGAATTGGCGAAAAAGTGGGGTTTTGTTGCATCTGATGCAAATTCTGAATATGGCCTGTGGGCAATGGGATTACTGTATTTCAAAGAAGAAAAATTCAAAGAAAGCGCAAAATATTTCAGCCAGATTTTGAAACTGGAACAAATAAATAACGCCCGAAAGACCGAGGCCGCATTCTGGGCGGGGCGCGCGGCGGACGCAAATGGCGATCGCACCACGGCGCGCAATTTCTGGCGCGTGGCGGCGGCACACCCGATGGCATTCTATGGCGCACTGTCGGCGGTTATGCTGGGCGATACACCTGAATACGAATTTTTCGAACAGGACTTTACCGACGATGATATTGATGCGTTGACCGAAACAAAATACGGTCGTATGGCATTGGCATTATTACAGGTTGGACAAAAAGACCGCGCCGAAGAATACCTGAAATACCTGATTACGGCGCGCGCGTCCGATCGCACATTGCACGCGGTAAATTCGATTGCGACGGCATATGGTCTGCCACGCGTGTCGATTCAGTCGGCGGGTGTGGTGCGCGACCGCGGCATTCTGGAAATTGATGACGATATTATTTATTCGGCGCAGTATCCCCTGCCCGATTGGGAACCCATGGGTGGTTGGTCAATCGACCGCGCATTACTGTTGGCCATAACGAAACAAGAAAGTGGATTCAAAACAAACGCAAAATCAAACGCGGGCGCAAATGGCCTGATGCAGATTATGCCCAGCACCGCGCGTCGCGTCGCCCGCCAGAACAACGTCGCCATGTCTGATATTGATATGAGCAATCCTGAACACAACATGTTCTTGGGCCAGCAATATATTGTGGACCTGTTGGCGCACCCAAACATCAATAACAACATTATAAAAATGTTGGCGGCATACAACGCCGGTATGGGCACGGTTGTAAAGTTTGAAAAGAGTTTTTCAACATACGACCCACTGCTGTATATCGAAAGTTTTCCAGCATACGAAACACGCAGTTATATCAAGCGCGTAATGTCCAACATGTGGCTGTATCGCGCCCGATTGGGCCAACCCCTGACATCTATGGAAGAATTGGCAAACGGCATTTGGCCACTGTACAACAGCGAAGACGAATACGTCCAACGCCAGATTGCCGACCGCTTGTCTATCTGATGGGGGAAATAATCACTATGCGCACGACACCTGATTTTACATTTGAACGCGAATCGGGATTTGACCTTGTTGCCGGCGTGGACGAGGCCGGTCGTGGCCCACTGTGCGGGCCGGTTGTTGCCGCGGCGGTAATATTTCCCAATCGTGATATTGAAATTCCGGTTGTTATTCGGGACTCTAAACAAATGACCGCCCACGCCCGCGCCGCCGCATACGATTGGATTACCAACAATACAATTTGGGCCGTTGGCCAATGCAGCCCCGCCGAAATCGACGAACTGAACATTTTATGGGCGTCCATGTGCGCAATGTCGCGTGCGGTTGAAAATCTGGCGGAAACGCCGCAGTTTTGCCTGATTGACGGGAACAGATTGCCGCATAATTTGCACGGTACGCCGATTGTAAAGGGCGACGCCAAATCATTATCAATCGCCGCCGCATCCATTATTGCCAAGGAAACACGTGATAAAATCATGCACGATTTGGCGGCACAATACCCACAATACGCATGGGATAAAAACGCGGGCTATCCCACCCCCGAACATTTGCAAGCGATTGAAAAATATGGTATAAACGAACATTATCGTAAAAGTTTCAGACCAGTAAAGGAAAGGATTGAACATGAAATTACGCACGATTGAAAATCTGGATGTCCGTGGCAAGTTTGTATTGCTGCGCGATGACTTTAACGTTCAAATTGTTGATGGCAAAATTACTGACCCATTTCGCATTGACCAGAGCATGCCAACCATCAACGCCCTGCGCGCGGGTGGTGCAAAAATCGCAATTTGTGCCCATTTGGGCCGGCCCAAGGGCGCACGCAACATGGAATTTTCACTGCGCCCCGTTGCCGAATACATGGGTGTGCCATTGATTGCCGATTGCTTGGACAAAGAGTTTATGGCGACCATGCATGACGGCGACGTCGTCCTGTTGGAAAACGTGCGTTTCTATGCCGGCGAAGAAAAAAATGACCCAGCGTTTGCCGCCGATTTGGCACGCGGGTTTGATATATTCGTAAATGACGCATTTGCGGTATCGCATCGCGCACATGCCAGCACCGTCGGCGTGGCGGAAATATTGCCGGCATATGCGGGAAAATTGTTGGCATCTGAAATAGAAAACCTGAGTGCCGTAATGGAGCACCCAGCGCGCCCACTGACCGCGATTGTCGCCGGCAGCAAGGTTTCCACAAAAATCGGCGTGTTAAAGGCACTGGCCAAACTGGCGGACAACCTGATTATCGGGGGCGCGCTGGGCACTACATTTAACTATGCATGTGGCGCGCACGTCGGCAATTCACTGTATGAACCTGACCAGCGCGACACCGCATTGGAAATACTGGCATTTGCGCGCGACAATGATTGCAACGTACTGTTGCCATTGGACAAGGGTGTTGCCCCAGAATTTGCGCCAAACGCACCACGTACCGACAAAACATTTGATGAAATTACGGACACCGACATCATTTTGGACGATGGCGCAAAGACCAGCGCAAACGACATTGAAACAATCGAAAAATCCGCAACGGTCATCTGGAACGGCAGCGTCGGCATGGCCGAATGGCAACCAACATGGTCGGTCGGCACATTCGCACTGGCGCGCGCAATCGCGGAACAAACCCGCGCGGGAAAATTGACCAGCGTGATTGGCGGCGGCGACACGGTCGCGGCATTGGACGCATGCGGGGTCAAGGGTGACATGACATACGTTTCCACCGGCGGTGGCGCATTTCTGGAATTTATAGAGGGTCGCACCCTGCCCGGAATTGCAATCTTGGAACAAAAATAAAAAATGCGCCACCGGCGCATTTTTTATAAAGTTCAAATAAAGAAACAAGTGCGCC
>JAUNMD010000133.1 GCA_030531915.1 Pseudomonadota bacterium | reverse complement strand
GTGATACCTATGATCTGACCAGTGTGAAGCAGCTCCTTTCCAGAGAGCCGTCGGACAGTGACGAAGCACAGGATCTGATAGAAGAACTCCAGGATAGCAGAGAAACAACGGAAGTTCAGTATGAGGAATTGCAGAGAAAGAAAAAGATCTTCGAACTGGAGATTCAGCATACCTATGACAGTGCAGTCATTGCCGGGAAACTGGCGGAACTGACCTATCAGCAGGAACTCTCGGACTGGGAAGAGACATTGGCAGAGGCAAAGCAGAATAAGGCAGATCTGGAGAAGCAAAAGGCATTGCTGGAAGCCATGACGGATGGTGTGCTCTATGCAGACCGCAATGGAACGGTAGCGTCTGTTTCTTATGAAGCGGAAGATCTGCTAGACAGTGCCATACCAATCGTCAGCTATTATGATACAGATACGGTAAGTATTACACTGGAAGTACCACAGGAAGAGATCGCAAGTCTGGCGGTAGGAGATACTGCCGAGGTTACTTTGTCAGATGCCGGAAGGGTGGAAGGAACGTTGACGGAAAAGTCAGTGGAACCGGAAGATGGAACCTCCCGGACAACGGTAAATTATACAGCAACCATCAGCCTGGATAATTCGGATGGACGGTTGAGTGACGGATTATCTGCAACAGTGACATTTACACAGGAAACGGAGGCAGTTATAAATGAATAAAAACAGAAAAATAAGCAAAAAGCTGGTGCCGCTGGCTGTAGCAGTAGTAGTGGCCGGTACAGCAGCGGGCTGGAAGCTGAGTCGGATCCAGAGTGTCTCCGCAACAACAGATGCTGCATATAAGACAGAAACAGTGCGAAAAGGAACAGTTTCTTCTGGTATCAGTGAAAGTGGTACGGTGACCTATGGAACCACTGAGCAGACATTTTCAGTGGCAGAGATCACAGAAGTATCCTTATCTTCTTCCGACAGTTCTTCGGATAGCTCAGATTCTGGAAGCAATGAAAGTCAGTCAGGAACGTCTGCGGGCAGTGTCACTGGAAATGCCGCTGGAGGCGGATCCATGGATATGGCGGCTATGCAGGGAAGCGCCGGAGGAGATGCGATGGCACAGACTGGCAGCAGTCAGACGTCCGGACAGGATAGTTCATCTGGCAGTACGACTTCTGATTCAGATACTGCACTGGTGGTGGAAGAAGTCTATGTAGCCACCGGTCAGGCGGTGGCGGAAGGCGATCCGATTCTGAAGATCACAGATGACAGTATTGCAGAGTATCAGGCACAGCTGGAGGCTGCAGTAGAGACAGCGCAGCTGAATGTGAAGCAGGAAGAGATCAATGCAGAAAGTAAGAAATCAGAGGCTGATTATACCTATCAGATGTATCTGGCAGAAGGCGAAACTGCGGAAGAAACTTATCAGGCGACGATCACCAGTCTGGAAAATACCGTGGCTGATCTGGAAGAGGATCTGGAGGATGCGCAGGATGATGTGGATACTTATCAGTATTATGTGGACTGTGGTTATGATTATGATGATGAACTGGAAGAAGCACAGGATAACTACAGTACGATAGAAGCAAACCTTCAGATTGCCCAAAATAATCTGACCACACAGTCAATTGAGGCAAAACAGACCTATGAAAGTGCCCTGACCAATTATAAATATGCAGATCAGCTGTATGAGATCGACACCAATGGCCTGGAGGACGATCTGGATGATGCAAAAGAAACGCTGGAAGAT
>JAUNMD010000132.1 GCA_030531915.1 Pseudomonadota bacterium | reverse complement strand
CGGTGCGTATCAATCGCGTCGACCGGTGATTTGTGTTGGTAATATTATGGCGGGCGGTGTTGGTAAAACACCGATTGTGCGCGAAATTGCAATGCGATTTGATGCGCCCGTGGTTATGCGTGGGTATAAAAAGAGTGCAAATACCGGTAACGCTGGGGACGAGGCGGTAATGTTGGCGCGATCTGGGTTGCAGGTGCATACGGGTAACCGTCGTGCGGCGATTAAATTATTGAACAATCGTTCTGATGCGACAACACCGATTGTGATGGACGATGGTTTTCAAAATCCGCGTATTAAAAAAGATATTTCCATTCTGGTATTTGACCAAGGGTTGGGATTTGGCAATGGATTCTTGTTGCCGGCCGGTCCATTACGCGAACCGAAAAAGGCGATTTCGCGTGCCGATGCGGTGATTGTTATTCGCAGTGCGCGTCCGCGCAAGAATTTCAAATTGCCGGAAAGTGCGGTTGTATTTTATGCCACAAACCAGACCGTATCGCCATACGATGAAAACGAACGTGTGTGCGCCTTTGCGGGGATTGGGTATCCGAAAAAGTTTTTCAGAATGCTGAATAATGTTGTGGTTTCGCGACGTGCGTTCCCAGATCATTATCAATACACCGACGAAGATATTGAAAAGTTGTTTGCATGGGCGGCGCGTAAAAAGGCCCAGTTGGTTACAACAGAAAAGGACTGGGTACGTTTGCCGGCGTATGCACGTGACAGAATTAAATATGCCCAGTTGGTCACATCGGTTGATGGGGCGTTCTTTGATTGGTTAAAGGAGAAAATAGAAGATGTCAACGCTGACAAAAAAAATTAAAATTACTGGTGTTGGGATTCATTCTGGATTGCCAGTGAATATGGTTGTAAAGCCATCAAAAAAGCATGGGATTTATTTCCATCGCAGCGATATACCTGATTCACCGCTGATTCAGGCATTGGCGGAAAATGTTGGCGAAACCAAAATGCGCAACACGACAATCGGTCGTACTGATGGCGCGCATGTCCAGACCGTTGAACATTTGATGGCGGCGTTATTCTTGGCCGGTATTGACAGCGCGGTTATTGATATTGATGGGCCGGAAACACCAATCTTGGACGGCAGTGCGGCAGAATTTCTGGCAAAGTTCATGGGGAATACCACGGATGACGTACACATGAAAAAGATTGTTGTTCGTCGCCCTGTTATTGTACGCGCACGCGAAGTTTTGCGCACATTGCCATGGCATGTTCGTTTGCAATTATGGGTTGTGAATAAAATCGCCGGTCGCAAGAGTGATGGATATGTAAAACTGAGCCCGAATGACGGTAAATCATTGGAAATAACGGCGACGTTGGTATACCCAGAAAAGATTATTGGTCGCCAGACGTTTTCTTATCGATTTGATGGCACGAAAAAATCAGTAAATGATTTTGTTAAAAACGTTGCGCGTGCACGCACATTTGGAAAGTATTCCGAATGGGAATATTTGAAGGCACACGGTATGGGGCGCGGCGCGAGCGAGAAAAACGTTATCGCCTTAAACGATGCGGGTGATGGTACGCTGAATCCTGTGATTTGGCCGGACGAATTTGTTCGTCACAAGGTTATTGATGCGGTTGGTGATATGTTTACGTCCGGTGGTATGGTTGTTGGCGCATTGGAATCATACACGGGCAGTCATGCGTTGAATAATCTGGTTCTGAAAAAATTGTTCAGTGACCCCGCAAATTA
>JAUNMD010000131.1 GCA_030531915.1 Pseudomonadota bacterium | reverse complement strand
GTACGAGCGCGTGCGCGAGTCCAACGCCTGGGGCGCGGACGTTCACGTCTGCATCCACACAAACGCCGGCGGAGGCCGCGGCTGCGTTGTGTTCGTCGCGTCAAAAAGCCCTGAGCGCATGAAATACGCGCAGCCGGTTTTCGACGCGATCGACGCGATCACGCCATATCGCTCGGTCTACGGCATACGCGAGAAGCAGTTTTACGAGATCCGCAACACGACCGGAACATGCATCTACTGCGAGTGCGAGTTCCACGATTCGCCCGACACCGCGCGCTGGATAGTCGAGCACACGGACGATATCGGCGAGGCGATATGCCGCGGCATATGCCGTGCCGCCGGGCAAAATTATATCGAGAAAGGGAGCGAAAACGACATGATAAGATGGGAAAGGCTTGAGGATATCCCGGCCGGCTACCGCGAGATGGCGCAGCGCTTTGTTGACGCCGGCGCGCTGCGCGGCAAGGACGGCGGCGAGCTTGATATAACGGAAGATATGCTCCGCACGATGGAGATCATGCGCCGCTATTTTGAAAGGGAGGCGTAGGAAAATGGACACACCGGATAAAGCCGCCGAGATAAAGGCAGCGGCGGCAGCGCTTATCGCCTTCGGAACCGCGCTGTTCGGCTGGGTCGGCTGGATGGTGGTGCTGTGGCTTATCGCAATGGCGCTTGACTATCTGACCGGCACGTTCGCGGCGCTGTATAACAAAACATGGAGCAGCGCGGTCGCCCGGCGCGGCCTGTGGCACAAGCTGGGCAGTATATTCGGCGTTCTGGTTGCGGCAATGTGCGATCTTGTGCTCAGGGTCGTGGGCGATAACTTCGGCTTTGAGCTGCCGCTGATCGGCCAAAGCTGCCTGATAACGCCCATAGTCGCGGCATGGTATTTCTTCACTGAGCTTGGCAGCATTGTGGAAAACGCCGCGGCAATGGGCGCACCCATCCCGGATTTCCTCAAAAAGCTCATCGCGCGCGGAAAAAAGACCATTGACGATAAAACCGGCGACGGAGATAATGAGGAATAAAACTAAAACAGCAGGTGCGGACTTTTCTGCACCTGCTGTTTGCACATGGGAGATATTATGAACATTTACGGTTACGCGCGCGTGTCGAGCACCGATCAGAACGAGGAGCGGCAGCTGCTCGCGCTTCGCGCAAGAAACGTCCCTGAGCGGAACATTTTCGTTGACAAGCAGTCGGGCAAGGACTTCCTTCGCCCACAGTACAGGCGGCTCGCGCGCCGTCTGCGCGAGGGCGATCTGCTGTATGTGCTCAGCATCGACCGCCTCGGCCGAAACTACGAGGAGATACAGCAGCAGTGGCGGTATCTCACGAAGGAGATCGGCGTTGACATCGTCGTTATCGACATGCCGCTTC
Organism: Pseudomonadota bacterium; assembly: GCA_030531915.1. GTDB lineage: Bacteria > Pseudomonadota > Alphaproteobacteria > Rs-D84 > Rs-D84 > Enterousia. The sequence goes on along the minus strand of JAUNMD010000131.1, from coordinate 351 downwards.
TGGACACGCGGCAGGGCAAGGACCTTATGGGAACATTCATCGCCGACCTTGTGCTGCAAATTCTGTCTTTCGTCGCGCAGTCCGAGCGCGAGCGGCGGCAATGGAGCGCGGCGTGCGCTTCGGCAGGCCGGAAAAGCCGCTGCCGGATGATTTTTCGCAGCTTGTTTACAGATGGGAGATCGGCGCGCTGCCCTTTGGCGAGCTTATCGCGCACTGCGGCATGAGTGAAGCCACCTTCTATCGCCGCCTGCGCTCAGAACGCAGCAAGGGGAAATAAAAAAACTATCAAAAGGTGTACCTTTTGATAGTTGCTGTCATTACATGCTATGATAACAGATTGTTCACAAAAAT
>JAUNMD010000025.1 GCA_030531915.1 Pseudomonadota bacterium | reverse complement strand
ACTGGGGCTGGACGGGTTAAAGCAACATATTCGCGTTATTTCTTTTTTCAACAACAAGGCGACCAGTATTATTCGTCTGGCGTCCCAGTTGATGGAATATGATGGCAATGACGATGCGGACTATAAATTTCCGGAAAAATTTCATAACCGTGATGAACTGATGAAATTATCAGGCATTGGGCAAAAGACCGCAAATGTTGTTATGAATGTATTGTGGGGCGCGCCAAACATTGGTGTTGATACGCACGTTTTCCGCAATGCACATAGATATGGCTGGGTCGGGGCGGACGCAAATACACCAGAAAAGGTTGAACGTGAATTACTGAAAATAATTCCAAAAAAATATCACGCGATTTGTAATCACGTGATGGTTATGCATGGGCGGTACACGTGTCGCGCGCTGCGTCCAAAATGCGCCGAATGTCCCGTTGCAAACATTTGCAATGCGCCCGATAAAACAATATAAAAAACATCAAAAAAAGCCGGCAAATGCCGGCCTTTTTTTATTTATCGCGAATGCGCGCATTACATGCGGTTTCGACATTTTTTATGACCGCGTTTTGCAATGCAATCAAATCAGCATCTGACATATTGTCGGTTGGCACTATTGTAATTGCAATCGCGATTGATTTGTTGCCGTCCGGCATATTGAACGCATCGAACACAACCGCATCTGTGATACGCTTGTCCGCACTGCGCGCCGCCGACACCAATTTTTCAGCCGGCGTATTGCCATCAACAATAAACGCAAAATCGCGTGATATTGGTTGGAAATCAGATAACTGAACCTCGCGCTGTTTGCGGGGTGCAGGCAGGTTTGCAACATCATCAACAATCGCAACCACGACGTTTGTCTTGATTTTCAACGCACGCGCAACCATTGGTGACAGTTCACCAAATTCTGCGATTTTCTTTTTACCCTGATAAATTGCACCGTATCTGAATGGATGTGCCCATTGTGGTGCGTTTTCGGTTGAAACCGTGAAACGCTGGCCATGCATCAATGCAATCAAGTCCGCCTTGACATCATAGATATCATATGCGCGATTTCGACCCGACCAATGGCGTGGCCCGTTTGCGCCACTGCGCACAATGCAAATCTGGGTATGTTGCGCATTCGGCGTATCGCCATCAAATACCGTACCCAATTCAAACATTGCCAAGTCCGCATAGCCACGCTTTTCATTGTTTGCAACAAACTGTAACAGGTTACCCAACAATGAATTACGCACCGTGTCCATATCGGCAATAATCGGATTTGCAACCGCGATTGATGGTTTATCAGACAGTAATTTTTCAACACGTGAATTGCCGAAACCGAATGATTTTGCCTCATACAAGCCGCGGGCGGCCAATTCTGATTTTGTATTCAGGTAAAAATCATTGTGTGGTGCGGCCGCCGTTGGCGTGTGTGTTGATGCCGCCGCCAATTTATCATAGCCATATATGCGCAGCAATTCTGCAACCAGATTTTCTGGGATTGTGATATCAACGCGGGCGGCACGTGGCGTGATTTTCCACGCATTGCCAGACGCAACAACATCAAATCCCAGTTTTTCAAATATTTCACGCTGGGTTTCCGCCGGCATATCAATTCCCGTCTTGGCCAAGAATAAATCCGGCAAATATTTGATTTCGCGCGTGCAATCTGGGATTTGTCCTGCGATACCAACGCCCGTGATTTGACCACCACATGCGTCCGTAATAATGCGCGCCGCACGTGCCAGCGCAATGCCCGTAATCGTTGGATCAATACCACGTTCATAACGATATGATGCATCAGTTGATACACCAATACGCTTGGCCGATTTACGCACAGATACAGGATTAAAATATGCACTTTCCAAAATAACGTTTTTGGTTTCGTCGGTTGTTGCGCCGCGCGCACCACCAATCACACCCGCCAGTGCCAAGATGCCATCACCATCGGTAATAACCATATCGTTTTCGGTCAATTCATGTTCGTGACCAAACAGATCTGTGAACTTTTCGCCATTTTCCGCCATACGCACAATGATATCACCATGAACCGCATCGGCATCAAAGCAATGCATTGGTTGCGCCATATCATAACAGATATAGTTTGTTGCATCGATTGGTGCGTTCTTTGGATTGATGCCAATCGCCGCCAAGCGGGCTGCAATTTTTTTGTCCGATGGGCGTACCGTGATATTTGAAATTTCGCAGAACTGATACACCGGACATTTGTCTGTTTTAATAATCACATTGCGTGATGTTTTTTTCAATTCCAGTGTTTCGTCATGTGGCGCAATATATTCGCCAATGCCCGCAGCCGCCAAATCACGTGCAACACCGCGCACCGCCAGATAGTCCGGACGATTTGGTGTAATACCCGCATCAAATACAGTTGGCATGTCCATTACCGGCGCGCCAATAACGGTGTCCGCTGGCAATTCTATAATACCACTGTTGTCGTCATTGATGCCCAATTCTGCGCCACTGCACATCATGCCGTTTGACATTACACCGCGCAGTTTGCCGGCCTTGATTTCATGCCCCTGAATAACACACCCTGGGCGTGCCAGCGCAGAAATCAATCCCACGCGCGCGTTTGGCGCACCACACACAACCTGACGCGGCGCGGACGCGCCATCATCAACCTGTAATATATGCAGGTGGTCGCTGTCCGGCATGGCATCGCATTTAATAATCTTGGCCGCAACCGGCGCGATTGGAATTATTAAATCTTCGACCTCCAGCCCTGTGCGGGTCAGGGTATCCGCCACATCTTGGGCAGATGCGCTTGTTTTCAAATAATCTTGTAACCAATCAAATGTCCATTTCATAACATAACCCCCACATTAAATATCTGCGTTTTCCAACCAACGAATATCACCATCATAGAACTGGCGAATATCGTTCAGGCCGTATTTCAACATTGCCAATCTGTCCCAACCAAATCCAAATGCAAATCCCTGATATTCATCTGGGTTTATGCCACAGTTGCGCAGAACATTTGGGTGCACCATTCCAGCCCCCATAATTTCCAACCACTTTTTACCCTGCCACAACAGGTCGATTTCAATGCTGGGTTCGGTAAATGGAAAATACGATGGACGAATACGCAATTTAACATCGTCGATTTCAAAGAACCGTTGCAAGAACGCTTTGACGTCACCAATCAGGTTCGACATTGTGATATTTTTATCAATATATAACCCTTCAATTTGGTGGAACATTGGTGCGTGTGTTGCGTCCATTTCCTTGCGATATGTTGCACCAATACCAAATATTTTAATTGGCACACCCAATTCTTCCATACTGTGAATCTGAATGGCCGATGTTTGCGTACGCAACACATTGTCATTTAATAAAAAGAAACTGTCCTGCATATCACGCGCAGGGTGATATTCCGGCGTGTTCAGTGCGGTAAAGTTGTGCCAGTCATCTTCTACCTCGGGCCCAATGCGCATTGTGTATCCAAATGATTCCAAGATTTTAGAAATATCGGCCAACGCGCGTGTTTGTGGGTGCAGACCACCACGCGACACCGGCATTGGGTTTAATGTCGCATCTAATTTTTGTGCAGACAGGCGCGCCATCATATCTGCTTCTTCGATTTCTGTCTGGCGCGTTTTGAATGCCGCACGTAATTCCACATTTTCAGCATTTAACGCCGCGCGCGCATCATTGTCTAAATCGCGCATCTGTTTTAATTTGGCCGTCATTGTACCATTTTTGCCAAATACAGACGTGTACAATGCCTGTAATTCGTCTAAATTTTTTATATTTTTAATCTGTTCCAGCATATCTTTACCTTTGTAAAACAAATAAAAGCCGTGATGGTTCACGGCTTTTATTATGACAAAACAACTACCTGCCGCCAAGGGTTATTTGGATTCGGCATTGTTAAATCGTTTTGCAACCTCGACCAATTTGGCGAAGTTTTCGTCCCCAGCATACGCCATTTCTGCCAAGACCTTGCGATCCAGGGCAACACCGGCCTTTTTCAGACCGTTCATGAACTGGCTGTATGTCATGCCGGCATTACGCACAGCAGCGTTGATACGGACAATCCACAGACCGCGGAAATCGCGTTTTTTCGCACGACGATCACGGTATGCATACTGACCTGCTTTTTCCGTTTTTTCACGGGCGGCACGGTATGTTGTGCTGTGGCGACCCAGATACCCTTTGGCACGGGCCAAGATTTTATTATGTTTCTGTTTAACGGTTGTACCGCGTTTTACTCTTGCCATCTTAACACCCCTTTACTTATTTCAAACCATATGGGGCCAAGATTTTCGCCTGACCGGTCATGTTTTCGTTCAGATACTGTGGTTTAGAACCCGCATTGTTTGCACGTGTGGATTTGTGACGCAACAGTTTCTTGTGGGCGTTACGGGCAACACGGATTTTACCGGTTGCAGTCATAGAAGCGCGCTTTTTCAAGTACGACTTTGTTTTCAGTTTTGGCATTTTTTCACCTTTTTTTATGTCCTGATGGCAATGCCTTTGCCATTTCGGACTGTTTCAACACGGCACTATTTTGGCATAACATAATAAAAAATCAAGTTTTTATTGAATGTTGGCGTTTTAGCGGCTAAACTGGGGGGGCAATGAACCAGAACAAGTTATCTTCGCGTGTGCGTACATTGATTAAATCCGCATTTGCGGTCGCGGCATTGCCGATTTTATTCATATATATTATGATTGCAAAGCCGGATTACAGAATCATGAACGCCATGGGACATGTCGTTGTGCCGGTGGCACATGCGGTTGGCGATGTTATTACATGGCCGGTGCGCGCAACGGGAAATCTGATTTCTAATATCCATGAATTGGCAAATTTGCGCAGCGAAAATCAAGAATTGCGTGCGCGTCTGGACGCGGCATTGGCGGACAAGGTATCATGTGATATTGCACGCGGTGAAAACGTGAAATTACAACGCGAATTGGACGTTGTGCGCGCGCAACCACGGACGACAATTCTGGCCGATGTTATTCACGATAACGCCGCATTCCACCACAACACGTTTATTATAAACAAGGGGGTGGGCAGTGGGCTGTCCAATGGTATGGTGGTCACGTCCACAGATGGTTACTTGGTTGGTATTATCACCGATGTTGCGCCAACGTTTTCACGTGTGCGCGCGCTGACTGATTCTGATTCTAATATCGCCGTACGTGTGGTTGGTACGGGTGTTTATGGATTTATGGCCGGCAATGGTGGCAAACGGCCCACAATGGGATTTTTCAGTGACCCTGAATTTCAGGCTACACGTGGAATCAAATTGGTGACCAGCAATATCAGCGGTATTTTGCCCGCCGATATTCCCGTTGGCACAATGGCAAATGACAGCGATGTTAAAACCACGCCTGTATCGCAACTGACACGCGTTATGGTGTTGGAATTTGACAATGCGAACAAGTATAAATGAAGACAAATGTCCTGAATTTTTTACGTCGCGCGTGTCCATATTTGTTATTGGTCGCGCTGTGGCGTCTGGCCGTGCCCGTATGGAATCCAGCGGGCATTTTGGCGTTGATTCCAATATTTTATTGTTCATTTGTGCGTCCTGTACCATGGTTTGCGGGGCTGTCCGTGATATTTTGTTTCTTGATTGATTATAATTCAAATACGTTGTTTTTCTGGACATCGTTGTATTGCCTGATATATGCGCTGAATGGGTTTCAGACGTTCTTTGACCTGCCGCGGGCACCGAATAATGCGTTGATGCCCTTTTCGGTGTTTGTTGGCACGGGGATTTTAATTCTGTTTTTTGCGCATATCAGTTGGGCAAATCTGGGGCGTGACATATGGACATTTGTATGGCTGTGCGCGCTGTACGAACCAATTACGATTTTAATTGCGGGGGCACAAAATGATAGATAAAGAAGTTGCCCGCACATTTGACCGCCGCGCTGCACTGTTTTTAACAGGTGGCACGATTTTAACGTCTGTATTGATTCTGCGTATGTTGCAGATGCAGGTGTTTAACTATCGCGAATACACAGAAAAGAGTGAGAATAATTCATATCGTATTCAGATGAATATGCCAGAACGGGGCAAGATTTTATCACGCGGTGGCGCGCCCATTTCCCGCGATATGCCGATATACAGAATATACATTGTCCCCGAAGAAGCACCAGATGTTGATGCGCTGGTTGATATTGTGACGGCGGAATTAAACCTGCGACCGAAACGCGTGAAAAAGATTCGCGAAAAAATCAGAAAACAACCACGTTTTCAACCGGTTTTGGTCAGTGAAAATACCAACTGGGCACAACTGGCGGGATTACAGGCAAAAAATCTGGCGGGGTTGCGTGTGGCCAGTGGGTACGCCCGCGTGTATGAACTGGGGCCGGCCGGTGCACAGGTATTTGGATATGTCGGCGCGCCCAGCAAACCGATTGCCAGCGCACCGTTTTTCACAACTGGAATCACAGGACTGGAAAAACGTTTTGACGATACATTGGCGGGCACGGCGGGCCAGACCGTTATGATTACCAATGCGGTTGGACGTGTCACCGGCGAAGATAAATCGCAATACATTGCCCCACAGGCGGGTGGCAATATAAAGACAACAATCAACGATGCGGCACAACGCGTGCTGTATGATGCGCTGACCGTGCACAGGGCAGGGTGCGGTGTTGCACTGGACATTGAAACGGGGGACATTTTGGCGATGGTATCAACACCCAGTTTTGACCCGAATAATTTCAGTGCCGATGATGGTGATGAATATATTTCGTCATTGCGCGGTGATCGCGCCAAACCATTTATGAACAAGGTGGTCGAAGGGTTATATCCCCCAGGGTCAACGTTCAAGATTGTTGTTGCGCTGGCCGCGTTGGAATCGGGCGCAATTACCCCACGTGAAAAGATTTTCTGTCCGGGGCATTGGGACTATGGCGACCATCGTTATCACTGTTGGGAATCCAAGGGACACGGTTGGGTTGATTTGGCGGGCGCGCTGCAACATTCGTGCGACATATATTTCTATCAGGTGGCATTGCGCATTGGTATTGATGCAATTCGCGAAATGGCGGTCAAACTGGGGTTCACTGAAAAATTTATGGACGACGTTATTTCGCGCGAAATGACGGGTGTTGTTCCCGACCGTTATTGGAAAGAAAAGAACAAGGGCGCACGTTGGGTGCATGGTGATACCGTTATATCTGGGATTGGCCAAGGGTTTATTCTGGCCAACTGTATGCAGTTGGCGGTTATGATGGCGCGCACGGCATCAAATCGCGTGGTTGTGCCACGTTTAATTCTGGACGAAAATGCAAAAAATCCGAACTTTGCGTCACTGGGCCTGCAACCACAAAATCTGCGCTATGTGCTGAATGGATTGGAACTGGTTACGAAAAAAGGCGGTACGGCCGCGGGCAGTGCAATCAACGTCAACGGTGCCAAGATGGGCGGTAAAACCGGTACATCACAGGTGCGCAGCATTTCCAAGGCCGAACGTAAAAGTGGTGTTTTGACCAATGAACAGTTGAAATGGGAAATGCGTAACCATGGTCTGTTTGTGGGTTACGCACCAACAACAAATCCAAAATACGCGGTATGCGTTATCACCGAACACAGCGGTGGCAGTGGCAGTGCCGCGCGCACCGCGGCGGCAACAATGCGCGAATTATTAAAGGGCGGAAAATAAAATGGCACGACAGACACGCGTTTCAAACGCCAGTATGATGACTTTTTCTGAAAAACTGTCACGATTTTCCGTCGCGCTGTTTATTCCAATGTGCTTGGTTTTGGCGACGTCTATTGTTGTGCTGTATTCGGCGGGTGGTGGCGCATGGCGGCCATTTGCATTGTCGCAACTGTTAAAGATTCTGGTTGGATTTGTGGTATTCTTTTTTGCGGCATTTACCAATATTAAAACATGGATTAAATCCGCGTATATGATTTACGCGGTTGCGTTGATTATGATTATTTTGGTGACGTTTGTGGGACATACCGGTATGGGCGCACAGCGTTGGTTAAATTTGGGATTTATTCATATTCAGCCATCAGAATTGATAAAAATCGCATTGGTATTGGCACTGGCACGGTACTTTGCATGGATGAATTCCGTGGAACTGTCGCAGCTGAAAAACTATATTGTACCAATTACAATGCTGTTGATACCATTTGGATTGATTGTTATGCAGCCAGATTTGGGTACGGCACTGTCCATGGGTATGATTACCGTCGGAATGTTTTATATCGTTGGTGCGCAAAAAAAATGGTTTATTATCGGTATTGTACTGGGTCTGATGGCGATGCCGGTCGTGTGGTATGGCGGGCTGCATGATTACCAGCGTGACCGCATTATCACATTTATCAACCCCGACCATGATGCCCAAGGGGCAGGTTACCAAATCAATCAGGCAAAAATCGCGTTTGGCAGTGGGGGGCTGACCGGCAAAGGGTATTTGAAGGGGTCACAGTCACAGCAATCATTCCTGCCGGAAAAGCAGACGGATTTTATTTTCACAATGCTGGGCGAAGAGTTGGGATTTATTGGCGCATTCGGCCTGATTGCGGTGTATGCGTGGATTATTCTGGTGCTGTTTTGGTGCGCGAAAACATGTCGAAACAGATTTGGGCAACTGATATGTTTTGGTTTTATGTTGAACTTTTTTATTTATTACTTTATAAATATTTCCATGGTGCTGGGGCTGATGCCAACCGTCGGCGTGCCGTTGCCGTTGATGTCATTTGGTGGCAGCAGTTTGTTATCACTGATGTTTGGATTCGGTCTGGCCCAGAATGCACATATTCACAAAGACCAACAATTATCTGCCAAAGGGAGTTAGTATTATGAACCTGTTGATTGTGGAATCCCCATCCAAGGCAAAAACGATTGAAAAATATCTGGGGGCGGGCTGGCGCGTGATTGCGTCGGTTGGTCATGTTCGTGATCTGGTTCCTGAAAATGGCAGCGTTGATACCGCGCATAATTTCGAAATGAAATGGCAAATTATGGCGGGCAAGGAAAAGCAAATCAAACTGATTACCGATGAATTGAAAAAGGCCGATGCAGTATATTTGGCGTCCGACCCTGATCGCGAGGGCGAGGCCATTGCATGGCATATCTTGGACATATTAAAGGCGAAAAAAGTTTTGACCGGTAAAAAGGTTTACCGTGTTGCGTTTCACGAAATTACCAAGAAAGCAGTATTGTCCGCGATTGAAAATCCACGTGAAATTGACCAGAACTTGGTTGATGCATATATGGTACGTCGTGCGTTGGATTACCTGATTGGTTTTGGAATTTCGCCATTGTTGTGGCGTCGCAATTTGGGAAAATCCGCGGGGCGTGTGCAATCTGTTGCGGTGAAATTGGTTGTTGATCGCGAACGCGAAATTGAATCTTTTGTGCCGGTGGAATATTGGTCTTTGGCCGCCGCATGCAATGCGCACGGTGCAAATTTCAGTGCATCGTTGATATCGGCAAATGGTCAGAAAATTGAAAAGATGACCATTGGAAATCGGGCTCAAATGGACACGGTTTTGTCACACGTTGGCGTGCCCGAAATCGCCGCCACCGTAATTGCGATAGACAAGAAAAAGACATCTCGTCGTGCCGCCGCACCATTTACCACCAGCACATTACAGCAAGAGGCCGCGCGTAAATTATACTTTTCGTCCAAACGCACAATGAGTGTTGCACAAAAACTGTATGAACACGGTTTGATTACATATATGCGTACGGACGCAACGAATTTATCGGCGGACGCGGTAAATGATATTCGTGCATATATTGGTCGCACATATGGTGATGCGTTTGTTCCAAAATCACCAAATATTTATGTTACTAAATCCAAGAATGCACAAGAGGCGCACGAGGCAATTCGTCCGACACACTTTGATGACGTGATGCCCAACTTGTCAGGTGATGAAGAAAAATTATATAACCTGATATGGAAACGTACAATTGCGTGCCAAATGACGAATGCAGAATTTGACAGTGTGGCCGCAGATATAGAAAACAATGCACATAGCGCGATTTTCCATGCGGTTGGTTCGACACGTACATTTGATGGTTTTATGCGTGTGTATACTGAATCACGCGATGATGATGCGGACGCGGCGGAATCTAAATTGCCGGCACTGTCCGTGGGTGACGCGGTTACGATTACAGAACTGACCCCTGAACAACACTTTACACAACCACCCGCACGTTATACCGAAGCGTCACTGGTAAAAAAACTGGAAGAATTGGGTATCGGGCGTCCATCAACGTATGCAACGATTATGTCGACAATCGTTGACCGCGGTTATGTTGAACAAGACAAACAACGTCGTTTTCACCCAACGTCCGGCGGTTGGGTTATTGCGGCATATCTGGCCAAATATTTTGATGAATTGGTTGATGTAAACTTTACTGCAAAAACCGAAGATACATTGGACGATGTATCAAATGGCAAACAGGAAAAGGTTGCCGCATTGCGTGCATTCTGGACACCAACAGAATCAATGATTGATGGTGCGCGTGGTATCAAAACAACCGAAATTATCGACGAAATCAACCGCGTTATGCATCATCACTTGTTCCCAGATGGCAATGACAAATGTCCAAAGTGCGGCGGAAAACTGGGGATTAAATTGTCCAAGTTTGGTGCATTTATCGGGTGCGAAAATTACCCAACGTGTAATTACACCCAGCGTTTGTCAGATGTCGCCGCGCCATCAGCGGATGCAGCTGATACGCCGGCAAAGCCCGCGA
>JAUNMD010000024.1 GCA_030531915.1 Pseudomonadota bacterium | reverse complement strand
CGTCTTTGTCCGCCAAGAAATCACGAACAACACGACGCAGCAGGGAATCTTCGGTGTGAATGGTGACGGGGGCGACCGATTCCAATGTCGTCTTGCGGATTTCATTCCACAGATTTACCAAGTAATCATAGTCCGCCGCGATAGATGTCGCGTCCGCACCCATTGCCGCGGTACGCAGAACAACGGTCATTCCCTTTGGAATTTTCAGTGCGTGCAAGATTTCACGCAAACGTGCACGTTCGGTTTTGTCAGAAATCTTTTTGGAAATGCCATAACTGTTGCGCTTGCGCGAATTAGGCATCAGAACCGCGAAACGACCCGCCAATGACAGATATGTTGTCATGGACGCGCCTTTCTGGCCACGTTCTTCCTTGACCCCTTGAATCAGCAAGATTTGCTTTGGTTTAATGACGTCCTGAATCTTGAACTCGCGCGCGCGTTTAACAAATTCCTTGTTATCTTCGCCGGCACTGTGGTCATCGTATTCGGCAACCTCGTCATTTTCATCATCTGGGTCATCGTCGTCATCAACGATGTTCGCGTGCGCCAATTCCAACAGTTTCTTTTTCTGTTCTGGCGACACCTGATAGTAATCTGGGTGAATTTCAGAAAACGGCAAAAATCCATTCTTGCCCGTGCCATAGTCCACGAATGCCGCCTGTAATGACGGTTCGACACGTATAACCTTGGCCAAATAGATATTACCCTTTATCTGGGGTTTTGTTGTTGTTTCAACATCAAAATCAGAAACACGATTGGTCGCAGTATCCACCACTACCACGCGTGTTTCCTCTGGGTGGACGGCGTCCACATAAATCTTTTTTGACATTTAATAATCCTTTTGTTGCGGGTTCGTATGCAACGGATACAGACCGTCCCTGTGGGGCGTCCCAGCCCATGCCAAGGGAAAGCACCATGTAAACAAATGGCGCGCAACAGAATGTATAAAATAGTGATAATACAAACACTTCATATACCCCATTGTCATACGACAGGTATCAGCATAACATGCCCAACCCCCATATGGCAAGGCATTTATTTTTTTGTGTGTTTGATATTTTTGATTTTGGCGGGAATCTGGGAAATTTTCTCGCGCGCTTCGTTTGCCCAACGTTTCATACGCGCGCGCAGCCAGCGTTCATATATAAAGAACAATCCACCAACGCCAATCAGCGGCAAAACATAGTAGATAATTCTGTACGCCAACAGTGCGCCGAAAATGTTCGCCTTGTCAATTCCGTCGGGCAATGCCAACAGAAAGACGCTCTCGAATACGCCGATGCCCCCTGGGACTTGGCTGAATACACCGGTGGTCTGGGCAATAACGAACAGGCCGATATACGTCCCAAACGGAATGTTCACGAATGGAATCAGACAGAAATACAGTACCAGACCGGCCAGAACACTGTCCGTGATGCCCAACAGCATTTGTAACCACGCCATTTTTGTCGATGGAATTTGGAACTTTAATTGTCCGATTTTGATATGTTTGCCGTGGAACAGCACGGTCATTGCGAAATACGCCATCAATGCCGCCGCGCAGAACACAAACAATGCATTCAGACCGACCGATGCGCCCGTCGACGAATTTAATATGTCGTGCGGCACCAGAAAATAGCCAATCAGTACAATCGCCGCACAGCCCAAGAAATACGTGAATCCAGAAATTGTCAGCATTTTTACAATATCACTGCCGTGAATGCGCCAACGTGTGTACAGGCGATATCTGATTGCGCCGCCACTGACAACCGCGTGACCGGCATTATTGCTGATTGCAAACCCCAGCATACCCGCCAGCATCCATTTCCACCACACGACCTTTTTATTTTCGCCGACATAATTCAATGCCAGATAGTCATACAGCGACAGTGCCAAATAACCCGCAAAACACGCACTGCACGCCCCAATCAGGTTTACCATAGGGATTGCCGCGATTGCGTGAATAATGTCGGAAAATGTATAATTACGTAATTGCCACCACAACATGGTTGCGGCCAAAACGAAAAAGAATATGCCCGAATAACTGATGATTTTTTTAATCAGGCGTTTTGTCTGTGCTGACATATAAATCAAATCCTTTCTGATGATTGCACAGCATAACAGTATGAATAAAAAAATGCAAACGTAAAAAAAATTGCAATAATCCTGTGGTAATATATACTTATTATATACATTTTATATATAGGGGAAATAATATGATGCGTCCATCAATGCGCCAGCCAAATCAAATGCGTCCGGTTTCCATGGAAACAGGCGTCAACAAGTGGGCCGAGGGCTCGTGTCTGATAAAAATGGGCGGCACGCAAGTTCTGTGTACCGCGTCGGTCGATTTGAACCAGCCATTGTGGAAACGTGTCCAGAATAAGACCGGCGGTTGGGTTACGGCGGAATATTCCATGCTGCCGCGCGCATGCGGCACGCGCAAGGGGCGCGATGCAATAATGAAAGATCATCGCAGTGCGGAAATTTCCCGCCTGATTGGGCGCGCATTGCGCAGCGTGGTTGATATGGACGCACTGGGGCGTCATACGATTACAATCGATTGCGATGTGATTCAGGCCGATGGTGGCACGCGTTGTGCATCAATTACGGGCGGTTTTGTCGCGTTGATGTTGGCGGTGCGCTGGCTGATGCAGAATGGCCGTATCTCTCAGAATCCTGTGCGGGAACATGTTGCCGCGATTTCTGCCGGTCTGTGGAATGGCGAATTGGTCTTGGATTTGGATTATGACGAAGATTGTGCCGCTGAATTGGATTCTAACTTTGTCGTGTCTGAATCAGGACGCTTTGTTGAAATTCAGGCAACCGGTGAACAGCACCCATTTGATGCGGCGCAGATTTCCAAACTGATGGAAATGGCGGCGGCGGGGTGTCAGAAACTGATTGATTTGCAAAAACAGGTTTTGGAATAAATCGGCAAATGCGCAAAGAACTGTTTGATTTTTTGAACACAGACCTGCAATTCGTCAAGGGGGTTGGCCCAGTTCTGGCGTCGCGATTTGACGATGTTTTGGGCGGGCGTCGCGTGCTGGATTTTATGCTGCATGTGCCGTCATATGTGCGTGCACGTGGCGTTACCGAATGCGTGGCGGACGGGGTTGCGGGCGAAACACTGACGATACCACTGTTGGTCAAATCGCATCGCCGTGGCGGATTTTTCCGCGGGCGTCGTGCCCCGACACAGGTTGTATGTGCCGATAAAACCGGTGCAACGGTTGTATTACAGTTCTTTAATACGCGATTTTTGGATTATTGGTTGGAAAAATTGCCCATTGGCGCGTGGCGCATGGTCAGTGGCAAATTGGAAAAATCCGCGCGTGCAACGATAAATCACCCCGATTTTATCGAAGAAATGCAAAACGCAGGAAAAATTCCCCAGACACAGGCGATATACCCATCGGGCGAAGGGTTGACCCAGAAAACATTCGCCGCCGTACGTGATCAAATCTTTGCCGCATTGCCGGACAAGATGATGGGCGAAACAGATTCTGATACGCGTGAATTTTTTGACGCATTGGCGCACGTGCATTATCCCGCGGACGATGCGGATTTAGCACCAAATTCGAAATACATTGTTAAATTGGCGTACTGGGAATTACTGGCACACCAAACGGCGATTGCAATCAGCCGCCGCAACCGCCACGACCCGCGCAATCGTCGCACGGTACGCCCCCAGAAATATAATTTGTTGGAAAAATTCTATGCCACATTGCCATTTGATTTGACGGGTGCGCAGAAACGTACGATTGACGATATCTTTGCCGATATGTCGGCGGACGTTCCGATGATGCGTTTGGTTCAGGGTGACGTGGGCAGTGGTAAAACTATTGTCGCATTGGCGGCGGCGGTGCGCATGGCGGAATTTGGTGCACAGACCGCAATGCTGGCCCCGACGGACGCGCTGGCAATGCAACACTATGCCAAACTGAAAACAATGTGCGACAAAATCGGCATCGTGTGTGATATCTTGACCGGTCGGGACAAGGGGGCATCGCGTCGTGAAAAATTGATATCTTTGCGTTCTGGGCGGACACGTCTGGTTATCGGTACGCACGCGTTATTTTCAGACGATGTGGAATACCGCGATTTGGGTCTGGTCATTGTTGATGAACAACACCGTTTTGGCGTTACCCAGCGCGAGGCATTACGTGCCAAGGGCGAAAATCCTGATATGTTGGCTTTGTCGGCAACGCCAATTCCGCGTACGCTGTCCATGACAATCTATGGCGATATGGACGTGTCGATTATAAATGAAAAGCCGGCGGGTCGTCTGCCCATCATCACAACCAAATTGCCGACGTCGCGAATTGCCGATTTGGTCGCGCGCCTGAAATCGCAAATTGCCGCTGGGGCCAAGGTATTCTGGGTATGCCCACTGGTCGATGACAGCGATGATAACGGTGCGGCGGCGGCAACCGCGCGGTACGAATACCTGCGGGAATTTTTCCCAACGGCGGGTCTGGTTCATGGCCAGATGGACAAGAAACAGCGTGATGCCACCATGGCGCAGTTTGCCGACAATGATTCTGATATGTCAATCTTGGTCGCCACCACGGTCATAGAGGTTGGAATTGACGTCCCCCGTGCCACAATCATAGTAATTGAAAACGCAGAACAATTCGGTCTGGCGGCTTTGCACCAGTTGCGCGGTCGTGTCGGGCGCGGCAATGCGCAATCGTATTGCATATTGTTATATGGCAAAAGCACCAGCGAGAACGGTATGCGCCGCCTGTCGGTGCTGTGCGAAACCGATGATGGCTTTGCGATTGCCGAACAAGATTTGATGATGCGTGGCACGGGTGAATTGATTGGCACGCGTCAAAGTGGGTGGATAAATTATCACTTTGCCGATTGGCGCGAACATCGGGATTTGTTCCGATTGGCATCGGCGGCGGCACGTGATATGGACGTACCAACGCCATGGGCACGTGATTTAATGTTCATATTTAACCGCAGGACACAGTTGGGTGCATAAGATATTTGTCTTTTTATTATCGTTGTTTTTTGCGACCGGTGCGCACGCGGTGTCGTTGATAAATGACACAGAAATCGAACGCGTTGTGACCGAATTGGTGCGGCCCATTGCCACCGCGGCGGAAATTCCGGACAACCGCCTGCGCGTGCATATTGTGCGTGACGATGATTTCAATGCGTTTGTTATGGGTGGCGACGATGTGTATGTTTATACCGGCCTGTTGACCCAGATAAAATCCCCCGACGCGTTACAGGCGGTAATTGCGCATGAATTGGGACACACAATCGGCGGCCACATGGCCCAGATGTCGTCGCGTATGGCGGCGGAAATGCAGCGCGCAATGCTGATTCAGGCACTGGGAATCGGCCTGATGGTGGCGGGTGGCAACCCATCGCTGGGGGCGGGGGTGCTGGCGGGATCCAGTGGCGTTGCCCAGCAATCGATGTTGGCATTTACCCGTGACGAAGAACGCATTGCCGACAATATGGGGTTGGATTTGATGGTGCGTGCGGGTCAAAATCCGAACGGTTTTATTCAGGTTTTTGAACAAATGCGCGAAATCAGTGGCGCGGCGGAATCGCGCGTGAACCCAACGCGTGTGAATCACCCACTGACCACCGAACGATTGAAAAATGTCCGCGACCGAATTGCAAAGTTGAATTACACCGCGCCCGCGACCGACACATCGCGTGATGCGAAATTCCGTTTGATTCAGGCAAAATTGGTCGGATATTTGGACACCGCCACGCGCGTGCGTGAATTGTACCCATATTCGGACAAATCAGATGCGGCAATATACGCCCGTGCCATTGCATCGATGCAGGCGGGAAATCTGGACGCCGCGCGCGTCGGCACGCAGACACTGATTGCGCGCCATGCGGACAATCCATATTTTTATGAACTGTTGGGCGACATTGAATACCAATTTGGTCATTATGACGACAGTGTCACCGCATATTCGCGCAGTTTGGAATTGGCGGGCACCGCCCCCCAGATTCAGACCGCACTGGCATTGGTTTTGACCGAACGAAATAAATCGGGTGACGGCCCGCGCGCCATTGAATTATGCAAACGTGCATTGCTGGCCGCGCCCGCGCCATTGACGTATTGGGTGCTGGCGCGCGCGTATGGCGATGATGACGGACGTGGTGATTGGGCGCGTGCGGAATATTACAGTATGATTGGGAACACCCAGAACGCAAAAAAGTATGCAAAAATCGCGCGTCAAAAATTAAAGTCAGACGCCCCCGAATACATTAAATCGGGCGACATATTGAATAAGTCAAAATAATAAATGTAATAAAAAAAAACAAACGTCCCAAAATGGGACGTTTGTCGTGTGCCAGAATAAATTATCTGGTCTTTTGCTGTTTTGCGAACGAATAATCCATCTTCAAATGATTTGGATTATATGTGCCGTTCATGATTGCCAATGTGTCTTCGACAATGACCAATTCTTCGTTGGTGGCAACCATAAATACTTTGACACGGCTGTCCGGTGTGCTGATTTCAGCTTCGTCAACACCCTTGCGCGCCAATGCCTTGGCATTCTTTTCTTTGTCCAGTTTGATGCCCAAATCTTCCAATCCGGTGCAGAAACGTTCGCGCAGGTAATCGTCGTTTTCACCAACGCCCGCGGTGAATACCAATGCATCTGTGTGACCCAATTCAGCCATATACGCACCAATGTATTTTTTAACATTGTGTACCTCTGTATCAATGGCCAGACGGCACTTGTCATTACCGTCTTTGTTTTCTTCGACGTCACGACGGTCGGCATAGCATTCTGTCAACCCCATCAGACCCGAATCCTTGTTCAAATGTTTCTGCATTTGATCCGGTGTCAGGTGCAATGTGTTCATAACATACAGAACCGCACCTGGGTCTAAATCACCTGGGCGTGTACCCATGGTCAGACCGGCGGTTGGTGTCATACCCATTGATGTATCAACGGAAATACCGTTTTTGATTGCGGTGGCCGATGCGCCCGAACCAATGTGCAGTGTAATCAGGTTGCACTGGTCAGCGGGTTTGCCCAACATCGCGGCCGCGCGCTTTGAAACATACAGGTGTGATGTCCCATGGAAACCATAGCGACGAACACCCAATTCGGTGTACCATGCCGATGGCACAGCATAGCGGAATGAATAATCCGGCATTGTCTGGTGGAATGCGGTATCAAATACGGCAACCTGTTTTGCGTTTGGCAACAACTGTTTTGCGGTAACCACACCACGCAGGGCGGCTGGGTTGTGCAATGGTGCCAATGGCGACAGTTTGTCGATTGTTTTCATAACATCATCGGTGATTTCCACAGACGATGCGAATTTATCACCACCCATAACAACACGGTGACCAACACCCTTGATTTCGTTCAGGTCAATGGACGCTTCGCGTAACATAAACAGAACGACATTTAACGCTTCGTCATGATTTTTCATAACGGTGTCTTTGCGTTGTTTTGTGCCGTCTGGATATTTCTGTGTAACAAAAGAATCCGGCAGGCCGATTTTTTCAACGTTACCGCCAACGATTGCTTTCTTGGACGCCGCGTCGAAAACCTGATACTTCAATGATGAAGAACCGCAGTTCAGTGCAAGTATGTACATTTGTTTCCTCTTTTTCTATTGCGCCACCAGCATAGCAAAGTATTTCAGCCGTTTCAACAGTAAACTCTGAATATTGCGCGCCAATTTTCAGGGGTGATTTTGGTCGTAATTCCCGTGTCGTGATGCGAAACCCAGAACGCTTCGCCACCAACCATTTGTACGCAATGCAGGACGTCTGTGGACACGTATGTCATTGGTGCGGGATTTGTGCGCGCACCAATTCCAAATGATGCAACCGTGTCGCCCGCACTGTACCCGCATTCGGCGGATTTGCAGCGCAATACGACGTTGGCAAATATTGGCGTGCGTGTGGTGTCAAAAATATATTCCTGACCCGATGTATTGGTAATTGCAATTTCGGGCGAAGTCATAATTTCGGGCGCACGTGGCGACATACGCGCAAACAGCGCGGCCCAAAATTCGTCTGATACTGAACTGATATCAAAATCGCCATTGCCGCCGCCATCGCCCACGCGCGCCAGTGCGAACCCGCCCAGCGTTTTTCCATCGTGCACGCGCAGTGTTTTTGCGTCGGTGTCCATTGTGATTTCGCCCGCCATTCCTGTAAAGTTATCGTTTTGTGACGCGTTGCCACGCCGAATTTGTAAAATTCGTGCCATATAAAATCCTTTTATGTTGATTGATTTTTGTGCAATAAAAAACACCGCCATTGGCGGTGTCGTCATGTGGCGTATTATACCACAAATTGCCGAAAAAGGCAAGGGTGTTATGCCACACGCCCATACGCGGCCAGATATTGTTGGAACAGTGCACTGCCATTGAAATTTTTCTGTTTCTTTTTTGCGCTGCCCAAACTCCATGAATACAGGTTGCCTGTATGTGTGTTGCGACCCGTTTCCAAGAAATCCCAATACGCCATCAGTTCTTGGAATTTGTCCTTGTGCTTGTCGTCCCAGTTGTCAATTTCACTGTTGCGTGCATCGATTTGCTTGTTCAGTTCATCAACGCGGTCTTTTGCATTTTTGAATTTGTGCACCGGATCGCCCAACTGGTCTGCCAACTGTTGCGCGGCATTGTAAGACGTTTGGGCGGCATTAAAGTCCGCCTGATACGTCGGACGATGGGCCAATGCATTTTGAATGTCTGGATTATTTAACAACTGCTGCTGGCTGTGCTGCAACTGGGGCAGGGTTTGTTGAATGTCACGCTGTTGTTGTTGTAAATCCGTAATTTGACGCTGAATATCAGCCGCCACCGCGTTTGCTGCCTGTGGTGGCATACCGCTATATGTATTCGGGTCGTTCAGCGCATTTTGCAACTGTTGTAAATCCTGTTGAATCTGGGGCAATGCCTGATTTGCACTGTTTATCTGCTGCGTCAAATCGTCATAAGATTCCAATTTTTTATTGGCGTCTTTTAAGCGTTTGTCGGCATCATTCATCGCCGTGTGTTTTTGCTTTGCGTCACTTTCCGCGGTGTTATACGCCTGTTCGTGTTGGGCGTATGTCGCATCGGTTATACCCGTTTGCGTCATCACGTTCTGTTCGGCCTGAATGCGTTGTTGTGCCAATGGGTTTTCTATATTGCGTTCGGCAATTTTTCTGTTTTTTTCGTCATCATTGGCCTGAATAAAGTCGTCATGCGCCTTTTTCATACGGCCGGTGGCCTGATTAAATTTACTGCCGCGCAGGTTATACGCATTTCCCACAATCGTTATGCCATAGCCAACCGCCATAAATGCCCACTTGATACTCTTGTCCATGGCGTTTGTAACAAATTGAACACCCTGATTTTTGTTCCATGACAGTTTCCCGTCTGAAAACACGGTCAGGTTTTCTTTGCCCAATGCGTCCATAATCTTGCTGGTGGTGTAACCATAGTGGATAACGGACAAAACCTCCATCGCGGATTTGGCTTCGTCCATTTTGCCATCACGGACGGCGGTCATAATCAGTTCAGACACCAATGCACGCATCTGGCGTCCATTTTGCAATGCGCCATTAAACGCCTTGGGCATGGTGGATTGCAAATCTTTTAATGTTTTTGCCATCCATTCAAAATGTTTGGTCGCGGTTGGCGATTTATACAACAGGTTCGCCTTTATCGCATCGGCGTTTTCAACCAGTTTACCCAACCCATCGGTTGGCTTCATTTTGACCTTTTTGTCGTCCAATGCCTTGACAATCGCCTTGGCGGAATCAGACATAAACAACTGGTCGCCACGGAACTTGGTGTACTTGTCCATATAATCAGACCAGGTGTCACCAATATTCTTGGACAACTGTTGCCATGGGGTCAGTTCATCGTCGCGCTTTGGCGGAACATAGTCATCAGATTCCTTGTTGCCGTAATCGACTTTTTCTTTTGCCTCGTCCAGTGGCTTGGAAATCTTGCCCTTGTCATATGTTTTGAATACATTATAAACCTTGGACTTTTTATTCAATGTATCCAACAAATCACGATAATTACGCCGGAAATACGCCATATCGTTTGGGTCAATCTGGTCGTCGTCAAATCCCTTTTCGACCTTTTCAAAATTAGGCAGGTTTACCTGTGCGTTTGGCCCCAGTGAATTTACAAAATCTGGCTGGCGCATATAATACGCAACATACTGGGCAACATCTTTGATTTTCTGTTGGAATTTGGGCGATGTATTATATTTCTTGTCCCGAATGCCACTCATCAGGTCGGAATAAGAAAAATCACCGTCGGTCAGTCCCCATTGCTTGAATGCAACCTCTAAAACCTGACGGTTGCTTTCCAGAAATGTTTTGAAATTCCCCTGAATCTCTTGTTCGGCATCATTGCTGGCAACGCCATTTGAAAACAGCCGCAAATCGCCAAAGTATTCGTTCAAGAAATCATTTGCGTCTTTGTTGTCCTTGAAGGATTTCTTGTCCGCGTCCATCGCGCGGAACGCATCTTGGAACGCACGGAATAACTTTTCCCATTCGGCGTCACTCAGTTCCCATGCGCCATTTACCTCGGTCGGGTCGGGAATTGGATTGTTCGCGCCATTCGTCATCAGTTCCTTTTTCCAGTCCTTCATATGACCGCGAAAATCATCGGCCTTCAGATACACGTTGAACTGGGCGCGAACCTCGGCCGGCATGTTGTTAAAACGCAACTGCTTGTAATACTGTAATAAAAATTCGTTTATTTTGACAGACATGGGCGCGTCCCCTTTGATTATTTACACACGTAATTATAGTGTTTTTTTGCCAAAAAATCAATACACAGGGCATAAAAATAGTGTATAATGCAAACGCGTTTATGTGGGGAATGCGGGGATGTCTGATAAATATTCTTTGACCAGATTTTTGAATTGTATCTATGGATACACGTTTTTTAATGCGCTGTTG
>JAUNMD010000023.1 GCA_030531915.1 Pseudomonadota bacterium | reverse complement strand
CTGCCTTTGCCCACCCACAAAATCTTGCGATTTTGCGGGGCCCGGAGCAGGAATGACACTAGAACGTAGCAAGTTCTCCTCCATCGGGCCCCGCGAAATTGATAAATTTCGTGGGTGATTTCGTGGAGGAGAATTTAATGCACAACAATCCGGTATAAAAAATGTGTCCGCGGGTGGCGGACACATTGTCATAATAAAACTATGCCTCGGTACTGCTACTGCTGCTGCCCTCATAAATTGTTATTTCAAATCCCGTGCCATCATCGACCGTGCATTCGGGGTAACACGTGTCATCAATCAACAAATAACCGCTCTTGCACGATGTTTTGTTACATGTATTCCAAGTACCGAATACGTTGCACGTCTGCGTACCTGTGTATGACGATGTTGAACAAGAACGCGTTGCGCCAACGGTACACTCCGCCTTGCATGTGCCACGGGTATTTGACAATGACCAGATTGTGTACGCAATTTCACTGTTTGCGTCATAGGTCGTGCTTTTTGAACACGTCATTTGATATTGCAGCAATGTCGTATCATCGCAATAGCATTGAACCGTGCCACCATCACCCAAACTTATGCTGGTCGTTGTTGTCGATTCCAATTTACATTCCGCACTGGTTACATGAATCTGATCGGTGCTTTGTGTGCCACCACACGTTACGGTCACTGTTTTACGTGCCGCGTCGGCATCTTTACTGTGCATAACGCCCACGAACGCCAGCACCGCCGCCCAAAAACGAAACCAAGATGATTTAATTTTTTGCATTTTATTTTCCCCCTAGATATCAATATTTACAATCGCCACCAGAATATTGCCATTGGCCTGTACTATCTTTGAACGTTTGATAATCATAGGGCGAAATATAACACGCACTTTGCAATAAAGCTTTGTTGGGTGCAATCGGTTTCAATGTCAGGCCAGTATGCGGACTGCCGATAACATCAACCGACCACGTGCGTACCTTGGCCGCGCCACCATCCGCCAATGTTTTTCCTGGGCATTTGGTGCATTTTGTATAATATGACACCCTGTTTTAATTATCGTTACGCACATTTTCTGCGTAAAAACCATCGTTGCATTGGAGAATTGCACAAATTTTGACCGCCTCGTACGCATGTGTCACACATGGCGTGCACAAAATTGCAAACATTGCGACAATAATTTTTTTCATATTATTCTTTCCCCCTTTTTTTCATCGGGCGCAAAAAAACACCCTGCCAAGGCGGGTGGTTGGAGGTTAAGAACTATAATTTACAGAAAATAGCGGGCTTATTCGAATATATCGCCACCCTCCAACCCTAATCATAGATTGGAGGTATTTTTTGTCCCCTCGGACACTGTAAATTAGAGGTTCTTACGCCCCGACATGGCCGCTTCGCCTTGTCATAAATAACTGTAACACAGATAAAATTCCCACGCAACAGGAAAGTGTACAGAACACACATAACAATCAAATACTGATTGCAAAAAAGACGTTTCCATTATACAATAATCCTGCCATTGGGTATTCTGATGGTTGGGCTTCACAACCCACAGATGGCGTCAGAGAAGACGAAAAAACTCCAATCATACATGTTGGTTGGAGACGGGTGAAATATATTGAATACACTCGGCTATCTATCTGTAGTTGTGAATCTCCAACCGCCAATTCTGGCGGTTTTTCTTAAAAAAGGAGATTACATGAAAAAATTACTAATACTGTCCAGTTTGGTTGCTTTGTCGGCATGTGTTCAGGTCATGACCCTGAAAACAGCGGATGAGGTTGAAGAATCGATTCTCTGCACAACTGACGACTTTTCTGACATCACCAGTTGTGACGTACCACTTAAACGCACGTGCAGCATAGACGGCTCTGATTCCTATATGCATTGCGCTGGTTATCAGGCATACAGCACCTTGAAATTGACACACAAAAACGGCAAAGACGCGCAATTTGGAATCAGTGGGTATATATGGTCTTCACACTGGACATTCCCAGAACGGGCGTTGGATTCTGATGGGAAAAAGATAGCATTTGAAAATACAGATTCTATCCCCAGTTGCACTACGTCAACGTGTCGGTATAAAGAGTATTTTGTAATGTATCTGGACAAAAATTACCTGAACGCGCACAAAAACACGGGCATATCAATCAAAATCTATGGGAAACGTGGCGCGGCGCGTGTTGTATTCCCTGCCCCATATGTCCAAGGAATGCTGGCCTATGCCGATAAGAATGGAATAAAATAAGAATGTGCTGCGCAACATTATCAACTGGATTGCTTCGTTACACTCGCAATGACAATGTTTCTAGGAAATTAATATTTTTTGTCATTGCGAGCAAGCGCAAGCGACGCGTGGCAATCCAGTGAGTAAAAAGTGCGCCGTTGGTGCACCTTTAATATCACCTGGATCCCGTGGTCAAGCCACGGAATGACAAAAAAGCAAAGGCGCAAGCCCGCGGGCGACACGTTTTTAAGTTTTATATTCTAAAACTGCATCACTTTGTCACTATATCACTTCTTCACAAAAAAAACACAGGGGGCAAAAGCCCCCTGTGCAAATAGCGATTTAATCGGCACAGAAATTATTTTTCACTCTGGTTGCCGCTGTGTAAATTCACGCCGCGCGCCATAAATTCGGCCGCCAAATTCACCGCAGCAATACCTTTCTTGTACCCTGCCCCAGCAGCATTCTTGTTTGCCAATGCGCTGGACGCGGTATTAAACTTGCTCACATTATCAGTCATATTCAATGCCTCTTGTCAAAACATCTCTCTGACAGTGGTCAGATTAAACTAATAAAACTTTTTTGTCAAGTATTATTGTCAACCCCACTTACTCGTCACAGCCATACATTCCGCATGGTTCATTCGCCGAATATTCTTCGACAACAATCGGTGCGGCCTTGGCTTCTTCGGTATAGTGCGTTTCTTTGACCACACGCACACGACGGTTTGCCGCGTTTGCGACACCATCGGCGGTTGGCACGGCCAAATCTTCTTCGCCGGACGAAACCGCAACAATCTGGCTGGCTGGGATGCCGTATTTAATCAGCATTTTCTGAACCGCCTCTGCACGACGTCCACCCAATGCATAGTTGTAATCCTTGCTGCCCATTGTGTCGGTATGACCAACCACAGACACCTTGATATTCTTGTTATTCTGGGTCGCATCCGCCAATTTACGGATTAAATCCTGATATTCCGGTTTGATTGTCGCCTTGTTAAAGTCAAAGCGGATTTCAAACACCTCTTCCATCACGTGTTGTTTTGGTTCAAGTGGAATCTGCTGAACCTTGATGATGGTCTTTTCATTTGTCGCCGCCTGAATTTGATCCAAGCGTGAATTGATTGCCGCCAATTCGGCGCGCATCGCCATCATCATGTTGATAAATTCTTCACGTGTGACCAATTCATCACCAATCTGTGGGATTTCTTCCTGTTGTTGCGGTACGCAATCCGCATTATTTACGTTATTGCCACAATCCGCCGACAAAACCGCGGTGTTGTTGCTGTTAGACATGCTCTTGTCACCGCCGTAAATATTCTGGTTAAACACCACTGGTTGAACTGGCACAGGGTTTATCAAGTGCTGTGGCACATTTACGTTATTCACGATAATAACCCCCTCGCGCGCACGACCCGCACCATTTACCGCACGCAGTGAACGTGTATCTGGGTAATAATCAGTTGGAACATTGCTGGCGTTTGTGATGCGCGATTTAACCGCAACTGTTTCAGACGCCGTTGTTGTCGCAATGGCAGAGTTCTGTTGTTTCGTATTTACAATCTTGCCACCCTGACAATCGCGCAATGCGGTCAACGTACGCTGGAAACGATCGCGACATTCACGCGCCGTGCCATCCTGACCACTGGCCGCCGCCGACAACCAGCAATCAAATTTTGCCTGTGCCTCGGCCGCCAACTGTGGATTATTTGTGGTTGCATCGTTTTTGAATTGTTCAATCAAATCGTTATACGCCGCAGACAATTCGAACGCGGTCTGTTGATCTTCGACCGGCCAATTATCCAATGTTTCTGGGAATGGCACTTCGCCACTGAATGCCGCCACGGCCTTTTGCGCGAACAGTTCGCCCATTTCAGAATACCCACTGGTGCGCGCATTATAAATAGCATAAGAACGATAATTCATCGCCAACTGATTCAAAAAGGAATCCTGATGTGGTGCGGAATAAACGTCCAACTGTTCCACATAGTCAACCGTCGGTGTGTCAATGGGTGCATAATCGTCATTCTTTTGACCCGCGCACGCCACCAGTGCAACGACAGATGCCGCCATCATCATGCGTGATATAATCCATGTTGATACACAAGATTTATTTTTCATGAAAAATTCCTTTCTATAATCCAGCATATTATACGATTTTTCGCCATATGAGTAAAGCAAAAAAACAGTCCCGTGCGGGGACTGTTTTTTATTTATCTGCAAATTGTGACACGATTGCGCCCAACGACGACATTCCGCCACCACTGCTGAGTCCGCTGACCGTTTCCATAATCGAACTGGTATTTGTTTTCTGGCCCAGACCACCAACCGTGCTGGTTAAAAATTCACCCCACATCGCACGCTTTTTCGCCGACAGACGCGCATTGCTGCAATTTTCAATTTTCGACAGCAATTTTGCCGCCATCGTCGCCTCTGTCTTGGTGTAATCATTTTCGGAAAAATCGATTAAATTAAAGACGTCGTAAATATCAGAAACGGTCTTTTTATTTTTGCACGCCTGTGACCCATCGTCGCAATACGACGCAACCGATGCCTTGGGAAATTGATACCAGACCATGTTTTTATCACTGGACGATGCGAAATTATCATAGCATACCAAATCGCCATCGTCACCATTCAGCGTCGTGCGCACCGCCATTTGATACCCCGTTCCCCCAGGGCATGGCGTACGTCCCAATGCACGCTTGGCATCATCAGACGTCATTTCGCCAACCTTGGCCCACTCTTTCATCGTGTTGTTCACAAACGTAATTTCTTGGGATGTTGGAATGCATTCTTGGGTCAGTTCACGCTGTTTCGCATTCAACTGTTGAACCCCACTGACCAAGCCCAATACGGTTGGCACTAAACTGGCCCCCGTGTCCTGAACAGACGCGGCCTGTGTTGCAACGGGCGCGGCCTTTTTAATAGTAACCGCCGCCGGCGCAGACGACACCGCGCAGGAAATCATGCACATAAAAATCAGCAGTTTTTTATTCATCTCTCGTGCTTGCATTATAACATAAAAAAATTATTGAATAAATATAAAAATTGCTTTTTGTGTTCGGGCGCGCTAAACTGGACACCGTGCAAGGCGATAGACGTAGTTTTATTATATTTACTAAACACAGACGATTACAGCGTCTGTGGCAGTTTTTCTTTACCGGTTGGGGTCTGGTAATGGTGGCGGCGTTGGTCGCGGGTTCACTGTTTACCAAGCAATTATTGTGGACGCCCATCACCGCAATCAATATGACCGATATCGTCAGCAATCAATTCAAAATGTCAAACGCGGTATTCGCCGGCACAGACACAAATGGCGAACCATTCAAGATTCGCGCCGCATCCGGCCGCCAAGAATACGGCAAGCCCGACATTATATTCTTGGAATCCGTATCTGGCACGGTCGTCCGCAAGAGTGGCGACACAAAAATAACCGACAATATTCGCGCCAAAACGGGGAAATACAATCGACGCAACAAGACCGTCACACTGATGGGCAACGTCCGCATTGATTCCAGCAACGGCGACAAAATTTTAACAGACGAATTGGTGGTAAAATTATGAAACAATCCGTATTACGCATTGAACACTTGTCTAAATCATACGGCAAACGTATGGTTATTCGCGACATTTCCATGATTGCACGTCAGGGCGAATCGGTTGGATTGCTGGGCCCAAATGGCGCGGGAAAAACCACGGCATTTTATTGCATCACAGGCCAGTTGGCGGCAACCGGCGGGCAGATTTTCCTGAACTCTCAGGACATAACCCACCTGCCGTTTTATCAGCGCGCCCGCCTGCACATCGGATACTTGCCACAGGAAAACAGTGTATTTCGCGGACTGACGGTTGAACAAAACATTCTGTCTATTTTAGAGGTGGTTGAACCTGACCGCAAAAAACGTCGCCAGAAACTGGACGCGTTATTGGACGAATTTTCCATATCGTCCCTGCGCCACAGTCCGGCAACCGCCCTGTCGGGTGGTGAACGTCGCCGCGTTGAAATCGCACGCGCGTTGGCAAATGACCCTAAATTTATTCTGCTGGACGAACCATTCGCCGGTATCGACCCAATCGCAGTGAATGAAATCCGTACGCTGGTATCACAACTGAAAAACCGCGGTCTGGGCGTGATTATCACCGACCACAATGTGCGCGAAACACTGGGCATTACCGACCGCAGTTATGTATTGCACGACGGCAAAATCCTGAAACACGGTACAACCGACGAAATTATTCAGGACGAAATGGTTAAAAAAGTATATTTGGGCGAAGATTTCACGATGTAAGATTCGAGAAATAAAAACACCGCCAAACGGCGGTGTTTTTTTTAACTGTCGCGAACCCTATTCTGATTCCTCGTCCATATCTTCGTCATCGTCGTCGTTTTCAACGGCATTCAGATCTATTTCCTTTGGCACACCCAAAATATCTTCTATCTTGTCAGATGCGGCATCCAAATCAATCTTGTGCAAGACAGCAAATTCCTGTGCCATACGTTCCAAGGCACGCAAATACAACTGGCGCGCAGAAAACGTCATTGTATCCGCCGCCGTACGACGTTGCAGGTCACGTACAACCTCTGCCAATTTCATGGGATCGCCAGAATTTATGTTTTCTTCGTACTGTGCGGCACGACGCGCCCAAATCATACGCTTTGCACCGGCCTTGCCCTTGGCGGATGCGATTGCCTCATCCATCTTCTTGGCGGTGGTCAGCGGGCGCAATCCAGAAATTTCCGCACGTTCAATCGGCACGCGCAATGTCATATGATTGCGTTCAAATTCGATGACCAACATCTTTATTTTCTGGTCGCCAATCGTTTGTTCTTCGGTACGAACCAACTTGCCAACGCCTTGCGTTGGGTACACAACATATTGACCGGCCTTAAAATCTAATTTCTTACTTGGCATAATAGACCCTTTGCGGTTGCCATTCTCTCTGTCCCACGCATTATATCACAAAAAAACCAGAAAAACAAATAATTGACGAAAAAAATAAACGCCCCACGTGGGGGCGTATTCTTATCGCAGTACACCGCGACGCATCGTTGGCCCGCGTCGTACCGCCGACCCACGTGTACCCGTTGTTGCATCAACAGACATCGTGCACACCCATTCGTCGTTCTGCAAAATTGCGGTCTGGCCATCTGGGCAATCTGGCTTTTCCAAACGCCATGCAAAGCAACTGCCCTTTTGATATGATTGATATGTTGCATTGTCCGCACCGTCACGGGTGTACGCACCATATTCAGGATTCCAAACGCCCGCCGCTTCGCCGCCACACCATTTGCGCGCGCCAAAGCAATCAATGCAATTTCCATCTTTGTCACAAATCTGATCCGGCGCAGCGGTCGAAACATATCCACTGTTTGCCGATTTACCATCGCCCATCATTTTGCCAGTTTCCAAATCGCGACACCACAGTTTTTCACATTCCTGTGTCTTGACGCCATCGGTTGTGGTTGTGCGTGATGATAAAACGTAGCCCGCACCACACGACGTGAACTTTGCCGCATCAGCCGCGCAAACCACGCCAACCAGCATAAAAAATGAACAAATCAGTTTTTTCATATCTGCATCTCTCTTGTCCCAGACATTTTACACGATTTTATAGCAAAATCCAAATTGTTTTTTACTGGCCCAATCCCGCTGGGGTAAAGCGACCAATATTGTTAAACAATTCTTGCAATGCGTTCAGTTCAATCGCGGCTGGGATTTCTGTTTCGCCATCGGCAATCACAACATCTGGCAAATCGGCATCACGCAAGACCTGTGTTTTAACAACGCGGTCACCACGCACCCATGCCAACAAGACGGTTTTATTATCATACGTTTTTGGCAGTGGCCCGCGATAGTTTTCGTCCGCGCCATAATATACCCACACGTCATCACCATAGATTGTTTTAACCTGTGGCGCACCAATTTTGTCCTGTAACTGGGCGGTGGTTTTAATTTCAGACGCCACCGTGTCCAAATCAGACGGGAAAACATACCCGCGGTGTTTGGTCTGGAACGTGCACCCCGCCAGCGCGATTAAACAAATTGCGATTATTTTTTTCATGTGGATTACCCCTCGCCGTTTTCTTTGGTTTGATTTGCCGCATTCATCATTGCGAAATGCGCGATGTACTTTTTCAGTTCACTCTTGTACCGATTGTTTTCCTTGGCAAATTCAACCAATCTGTCAAAGTTCGGATTTGCCGCGCGCGCCGCGCCAAAACGACTTTCGGTTTTCAAGAAATCTTCCAATGGTGTTGGATTATCAATATTTGAATCCAGCGTCAACGGATTGCGCCCTGCATCAATCAAGCGTGGGTCAAAACGATACAACGGCCATGCACCGGTCTGAACCAACTGGGTCTGGTGCTGGACACCGTTTTGCAATGCAAATCCATGCGCAATACATGGCGCATACGCCAGAATTACCGATGGGCCGGGGAAACTTTCGGCCTCGCGGAATGCGCGAATCGCCTGAACAGGATTCGCCCCCAACGCGATTTGCGCAACGTACGCACCCGACATCATCGCTATCATACCCAAATCTTTCTTGGCGTGTTCTTTACCCCCAATGGCAAATTTCATACTGGCGGCAAATGGTGTGGATTTGGATTGCTGGCCACCGGTATTCGAATACCCTTCGGTGTCCAGAACCAAAACATTTACGTTTTCACCACTGTGCAAAATATGATCCAACCCGCCATAGCCGATATCGTACGCCCAACCGTCACCACCGACAATCCATACAGATTTGGTCACCATTTCGCCCAGCAAACTTTCCGCCAAGCGGGCACGCGGCCCATCTGTGCCGGCCAATTTTTTGCGCAGCATTTCAACATTCGCGCGCTGGCGCGTGACGTCGGTTTCGGCAAACATTTCTTCGACATTTGGAATATTCAATTCAAACAGCAGACCACGCAACGTGTCGCGCTTTTGATTCAATGCCAAACGCATACCCAAACCGTATTCTGCATTATCTTCGAACAAAGAATTAGACCACGCCGGCCCACGACCATTCGCGTCGCGTGTCCATGGCGTCGTTGGCAAATTCGCACCATAAATCGACGAACAACCCGTTGCATTTGCAACCACCATACGGTCACCAAACAGGTGTGCCATCATCTTGACATACGGTGTTTCACCACAGCCCGCACACGCCCCCGGAAATTCAAAATAATGTGGCAACAGTTCAACATGCTTTGGAATATTCAAATTCAACTGCTCACGCGGAACATCCGGCAATTTTACAACCGCATCAAACGCGCGCTGGTTTTCCGCCGCAACATCGCGCGCTGGCCGCATCGCCAATGCCGCAACCGGACAGTTTTTAACGCACACACCGCACCCCGTACAGTCCGCCGCCGAAATCGCCAGCGTGTAATACATGTCGGGCCCCAGTTCTGGCGTCTTCATCGGCACAACAATAATGCCCGCCGCACGCGCCGCATCAACCTGTGCGGCATTCAATGCCTTGATACGAATCGCCGCATGTGGGCACAGCATTGAACATTTGCCGCACTGAATACATTTTTCCAAATCGCACGTCGCAACGCGATCGGACACCGCACGCTTTTCATACTTTGATGTTCCAACCGGATATTGACCCGCGCCAAATTCACCACCCACACGGAAACGCGATACAGGAATCGCATCGCCACGCTGCGCCGCCATTTCACCCAACGTACCTGCAATTTCCGCCGGCGCATCCGCCGTCATTGCCGGCACAAAATCAGGTGCGAAATTCGACACAGATGACGGCAATACGTACTGGTGCAAATACTCAGCCGCCTTGTCCACTGCGGCCCAGTTTGCCTGAACAATTTCCATGCCCTTTTTCTTGTACGTTTTTTCAATCGCAACCTTGGCTGACTTTGCCGCAACCGCCGGATCAATAATCTGGGTCAGGTTAAAGAAGTTCAACATGATAAACGTATTGATACGGTTGCCCAATCCCAATTCCGCCGCCGCGCCATTTGCGTCCAAGAAATACACATTTGCCCGCAGACGCAACAAATGTTCCTGTGTTTCACGTGGCAGATTTGCAAACGCAACATCGGGCGACATCGACGTATTTATCATAACCGTACCACCCGCACGCAACCCACGGAACACATCAAAACGTTGCGCAATCATAAAGTTTGAAACACTGATGAAATCAGCAACCTCTATCAAATACTGGCTTTTAATTGGCGCATCAGAAAAACGCACGTGCGACGCAGTCAGTCCGCCCGATTTTTTCGAATCATATACCGCATACGATTGTGGATACAGGTCTGAATTTTCACCAACAATTTTTACAATATTTTTAACCGCACCAACCGTACCGTCCGAACCAATACCATACAGAATCGCGGTCTTGAAATTTTCCGCCTGAACCGCGAACGCGGGGTCTGTTTTCAGTGACAATCCCGACAAATCATCATCAATGCCAACCGTGAAATTATGATGCAACGTGTCGCGCATCAGGTTTTCATACACGGCCTTGACATCACGGGGCTTAAATTCTTTTGAACCCAAACCATACCGGCCACCAAATACCGCCGCCGCATCGCCAACCACGGTTTTAACATCTTGGTATAATGGTTCACCAATCGCACCGGGTTCTTTTGTTCTGTCCAGAACCGCAATGCGTTTAACAGATTTTGGCAATGCCGCACGGAACGCATCGGTCGGGAACGGTCGATACAAATGCACCTTGACCAATCCCAAACCACGTGGCAAGAACGGCAATGTTTCTTCGATTGTTTCGCACGCACTGCCCATTGCGACAATGACATTTTCGGCATTT
>JAUNMD010000022.1:6710-11028 GCA_030531915.1 Pseudomonadota bacterium | reverse complement strand
AGCCATGTTTGCCCCCTTTTGGCAGATGGTGTGATTGTTTCCTTTTAATGATTAAAACACTTTTAATTATTAAAAACCTGAATGATTATATTTACAAAACAATTAAAAGCAAGTACAAAAACGCAAAAAAATGAATTTTTTTGATGTTATTTTGCCGCGCGCGCATTTTTATTATTGCAAAAAAGCAAAAGATATTTATAATCATAAACGCTTTTGGGGTGTCGTCTAATGGTAGGACAAGAGATTTTGGTTCTCTTTATCATGGTTCGAATCCGTGCGCCCCAACCAAAAATCAAACCGGCCTTTGCGCCGGTTTTATTTTTGGTTCGTGGCCACGGGTCGACACCCGCAACGCAGTTGCCGGTTCGACAACAAGTAGATTTTATAAGCAATGCGCAATCAAATCGTCACGGTTGCCCCGCAGGCGGCGGGCATTTATGCGTGCCGCCGAGAGAATCCTGTGCGCCCCGCACGGATTGTACAAATTGGCTGCGCATTTGTACGGCCAAACATTATCAATGTTTTGTAAGCGTTTCGGAAAATTCACAATTTTCCAAAACACAAGTGGGGAACATCCCCTATAATTATCTGGTATGCGTGGGGACGGTGCGCGTGAACAAATTTACAAACGGATCGGGCGCATTCAGCGGATTATACGGGCACGCGGGATTCATGCGATATGCCCGTTCGGTCGACATGTAACGCCCCATATTGTCGCGTTCCATGCGGTAGAAGATACGGCCACTGTGACCCAACGCGTGTTCATATGACATATTATGACCCGCGACCAATTTTGTGCCCGCTTGCAGACGCGCCCCGCACATCAATGTATCCAGACCGCGCGCGACACGCGCAAACGCGGGTGCGGACGATGGGTATATGGTAAACGCCTTGGCATACTGGCAACACGTTGGTGACAAAATGCGTTCAACCGAAAAATCGTCGGGGCTTATCGTCTTGAACATAACCCCCTTTTGAATCAGCCAAGGCATAATCACACCCGCAACGCGCAGCCAATCGGCAACATCATACGCGGCAACGTGCATTTTCCATTCATAATCGACATCTGGGGTCACGCCATTGTGAATTACCCACACCGAACCGTCGCACGGTTGCAACGCGCCAGATGCAAAGTACGGTTTGAAAAATTCACTGTATGCGGACATATATGTCACCCCATACACAAATATAATACACCGCAATTTTTTGTCAATCGCACAGGGATTTATTTGCAAAGCGCAAAAAATCCTGATATGATTGTGCCGTTTGGTCCCATCGTCTAGCGGTCAGGACATCAGATTCTCATTCTGAGAACAGGGGTTCGATTCCCCTTGGGACTGCCAAAATAAAAGTGCCCTGCGATAGCGGGGTAATTTTATTTTGTTGTATGTCACATGGGGAATCGAACACCGTGGTGGGGGTTCGACCCGCGGCAAAAAGGCGGGTGGCGGCAGGCCGGTTTGCGCCAGCAAATTTTGCAAGGGCGGCGGCAGCCAAGCCCCGCACGGGACTGCCAAAATAGAAAGCGTCGACTTGTTCGGCGGTTTTTATTTTGTTGTATGTCAATTTTTAGTGCGCTGCGCGCGGCATCTATTTACTGGATTGCTTCACTCCGTTCGCAATGACAAAAGAGCTAGATGCGTGGCAATCCAGTTAAAAAAATCGTCCGCCTTGTGGCGGACACAATTACGTTACCGCTGACGATTATGTTTCAGTAATTCGCGGCGACATGCCATCAGTGAATCAATCTGGCGACGGTTTTCGCGCGACTGGCGTGCCAATTCGTTATAATAATAATTACGCACATTGCGACGCACGGTGTGACGAAACGCCCTGTTTTTATCATTTGCGGTATAGTTAAACGTTGGCTGATACCAATAGTATGGATTGCGACGCAATGAATCCTGAATCGCCGCGTCCACATTTGTGCGTGCGGAATCCGTCTGGTGGCGCAGGCGTTTTATCTGTGCATCTATGTCCGCCGTAGCAGGCGTTGTTGGCGGGCATGACATGATAACGCCAAATATCATCAGGGTCACCACCAGCGTCAACGCCCACGCAAATCCATCGTCAAATTTTGTTTTCTGATTATTCATGTCGGGGTATGCTAACGCTTTTTTGCATGTTTGCAACCAGATTTATACAGCGCGTCATATTCGTGACGCACCGCGTCCATCAATTCACGCTGGGGTGAATTTTTGTTATAACCCATCTGGGGCGACAGGTCGCCGAAACGTGCATCTTCCCAATCAATAATAGCAATAACCTGCATCGTTTTTGGGTCTGCGAAAAAATTATCGCACAAATCACCCTGTGACCAACCGTACATATAGCGTGGCGTGTCATCTGGGATTGGTTTCAAATCGCGAATTTCGGCGGGGTCAGATATTGATACCTGATATAAAAAGTTTGCCAGTTGGCGCGCCAACTTTGTTTTGTGTTTCAAGACCATATTCGGATTTAATTGGCGCACGCCACAACCGTGCACAAATTCATATTTGCGAACAGGGATTTTATCACGCCCCATATACAGTAATTCGACCGATGGAATATGTATCGGTGAAATTGGTTGCAACGCATCGACAATGCGTTTTTCATTTTCTGCCAATTTGCGAAAATTACTGCGATACAGTGGAAACTTGTATATCCATTGGTCGTTGACGGCAATCAGCAAACTGCGCCCCTGATAGCCAACGAATGTTTTTATTTTGAATATTTTTGTACCCAAATCGCGACGAATAAAACGAATTTCGCGCGCCATTGGCGAATTTAGAACCGCACGCACACGATTGCGCTCGCGCTTGTTCCATACAAACGAGCACAGCAAATTTGTCAGAAAATGTGGCATAGATGTAAATATCATTGCGCCACCGTCAATAACTGTTTGGCAGACAATAATAAATCAATCGCGGTGTCAATTTCATCGGTGTGATTTTGCGGTGTGGGCGCACTGGGCGCGACGGTCGCCGCCGCTGGGGTCGGCGCAATATTTAACGCGGACGCGGTATCTGGGAACGTGCCATCACGCAACAGTTTTTTCACCCCCGCGATTGTCATACCGCGCGTGTACAGCAAATCACGTATCACCGTCAGGCGTGCGACCGTTTCTGTACGATAGTAACGGCGGCCGCCCGCCCCCGTTGTCGGTTTAATGGCAACGGGAAACTGGCGTTCCCAATAACGCAGGGTATGGGCGGGTATGCCCAACTGTTTGGACACTTCGTTTATTGACGCAAAGTATTCAGTGTTTTGCATACGCGCCCCCGTGATTATTCTGTGATTTGTGCTGCGTCAGCTTCGACCTCGGCTGCTTCGGCCTCGTCACTGACGATAGAGATTGCCGACACCACGCGTTCATTTTCACCCGTACGGAACAATGTTACACCCGCCGTTGCGCGACCCGCGATACGAACATCGTCGACCGGTGTACGAATGATTTTACCACCATCGGTTACCATCATAACGTCGTGGCCATTTTCCACAGGGAATGAACCCGCAACCGCGGTGTTTTTACCGCCCAGTTTGATGTTTGCAAAACCATTTCCGCCACGGTGTGTTGTGCGATATTCATACGCACTGGTACGTTTACCAAAACCGTTTTCAGATATGGTCAAAATAAACTGTTCGTTCGCCGCCATTTGTGCCATCTGGTCTTCGGTCAGAACCAATGATGTTGCCTCTTCGTCTTCATCAGATGCCTCTTCGTCAACACCGGTTGCCGCACGACGCGCCGCACGTGATTGCTTGATATATGCTGCGCGAACTGCCGCATCAGATTCACCATGCGTCAACATTGCCATACCGATAATACGATCATCTGTGCCCAGATTCATACCACGCACACCGGTTGAATTACGGCCGGCAAATACACGGATTTCGTCCACTGGGAATCGTATGCAGCGACCACGATATGTCGCCAAGAATACATCTTGGTCTTCGTTGCATGGCAGGACGGAAATCAAACTGTCGCCTTCGTCCAGTTTCATTGCAATTTTACCATTTGCGCGAATCTGGTCAAAGTCAGACATGCGGTTACGACGCACCGTACCAGACGCGGTTGCGAACATCAGGAAGTGTTCTTTGCCCGATGCGCGGACGCGTTCAACCTCTTCTTCGGGGACTGGCAAGATTGCCGTAATTGTTTCGCCATTTTCCAGTGGCAACAGGTTGACCAATGGGCGTCCCTTGGCCGCGGCAGCGGCCTCTGGCAACTTGTACGTTTTCAATTTATAGCACAGGCCCTTGGAACTGAAGAACAACAGTGGTGTATGCGTATTTGCAACGAACACCTGAACCACATAATCGTCGTCCTTGGTCG
>JAUNMD010000022.1:0-6700 GCA_030531915.1 Pseudomonadota bacterium | reverse complement strand
CATTGCGCCCCTTGCCCCCGCGTTTCTGGGCACGATATGTATCCAGCGCAACGCGTTTGATGTAACCAGTGTTCGACACGGTGACAACCATATCTTCGCGGGCAATCAAATCTTCGATATCAATGTCGATTTCGGCATCGGAAATTTCTGTGCGACGTGGCGAAGACCAGTTATCACGCACAGACGCGGTTTCGTCACGAATAATTTGAACGATACGTTCGTGACTGCCCAAAATGTCTAACAGGTCTTTTATCAACGCGCCCAGTTCGGTTAAATCTTCGTGAATCTTGTCACGTTCCAAACCGGTCAAACGATGCAACTGTAATTCCAGAATTGCACGCGCCTGATCTTCGGACATATAGAACATGCCATCTTTGTATTCTGTGTTTGGATCATCAATCAGTTGAATATATGATTCAATGTCCGACGCACGCCAACCACGCGACACCAACGCATCACGCGCGGCATCTGGGTTTGGACTGGATTTAATCAATTCAATAACCTCGTCCAAATTACCAACGGCAACGGACAACCCCAGCAATGTATGTGCGCGGGCACGGGCCTTGTTCAAATCGAAAATCGTGCGGCGACGAATAACCTCGCACCGGAAATCGATGAACGCGTCCAGAACACCACGAATATTGAACAGCATCGGGCGACCACGATTCAGTGCCATCATGTTCACTGGGAAATTCGTCTGCATTTCTGTGTACTGGAACAAATGATTCAGTACAACGTCCGCAATCGCATCACGCTTTAATTCAATAACGATGCGCAGCCCTTCTTTGGACGATTCATCGCGAATTTCAGCGATACCTTCGATACGTTTATCTTTTATCAATTCGGCGATTTTGATAATCATCTGGGCCTTGTTGACCTGATACGGGATTTC
This sequence comes from Pseudomonadota bacterium, assembly GCA_030531915.1. Lineage (GTDB taxonomy): Bacteria > Pseudomonadota > Alphaproteobacteria > Rs-D84 > Rs-D84 > Enterousia. The sequence goes on along the minus strand of JAUNMD010000022.1, from coordinate 5,808 downwards.
GTCCACAACGATTGCATCGTGATCGTGGAATTTTTCCATATGTGTTTTCGCACGAATGATAATTGAACCGCGACCGGTTGTGTGTGCCTTGTACGCGCCGGCACGCCCCATCACGATTGCGCCCGTTGGGAAATCAGGCCCCGGGATAATGCCGAACAATTCGTCGTCTGAAATATCTTTGTTGTCCAGAATTGCCAAAATACCATTGCAGATTTCACCCAAATTGTATGTTGGAACGTTTGTCGCCATACCAACCGCAATACCCGAACCACCGTTTACCAACAGGTTTGGAAACTTGGTTGGCAAAACAACCGGTTCTTGTAATGAACCATCAAAGTTTGGTTGCCAATCAACGGTATCTTTGTCCATATCGTCCATCAGCGACGCGCCCAGTTTGGACAAGCGTGCCTCTGTATAACGCATGGCCGCGGGTTTATCACCGTCGCGTGAACCAAAGTTACCCTGACCCTGAACCAATGTTTCACCCATAGAAAAATCTTGGGCCATACGGGCCATTGCATCATAAATAGAACTGTCACCATGGGGATGGTATTTACCCATAACCTCGCCCACGATACGGGCGGATTTAACCGTTGGTTTTGTCGCAGGCGCAACATCGTTCATAACGTACAAGATTCGACGATGCACGGGTTTGCAACCATCGCGAACATCAGGCAACGCGCGGTCGACAATAACAGACATCGCATAGTCCAAGAAACTGGTACGCATTTCATGTTCAATGGACGACTGTGGAATTTTAACGGCCGCGTCATCGGTATTATTGATAATTTCAGACATACTTACTTTTCCCCTATTTTTGATATAACGAGAATAGCAAATTTTTACGCTTTTGGTCAAGACATAAACCCTAAAAAACGCATTGACAAAAGAACATTTTGTGATATGCTGGGTGTACCATGAAAAAATTGAAACAAGTTGTTCAAGACACACAAAATACTGTTGATGATATGCTGGAAATGACCGGCGACAGCAACAGTTTCTTGCGCATGCAATTACGTGGCATTCGCATCAATACGGTTGTAACCCTGTGCATGATAAACGCGGCCGAGGCCGCCGCCGCACGGGTCACCGCCGCCAAGGACGCTGCAATCACCGCAATTCGCCAACGGTTACAGCACACAAAATAACACTAAACACGGGGCAGAAACGATGTTTTTACCATTTTGGCGTTTGTTTTCACTGTTATTCTCTTACTATTTGATGTTAGAGGGGCTGAAAAAACTGGGATTGGTAAAATCTAAATAAAAAGGTTGCGTTTTATAAAAACCTGTGGTTAAATATACGCGCAAAAGGATTTAGTTATGGCAACAAAACGTACATATCAACCATCTAAAACACGCCGTGTCCAGACACACGGTTTTCGTGAAAGAATGGCAACCAAGGGCGGACGCGAGGTTTTGAATCGTCGTCGCGCGGCGGGGCGTAAACGCTTGGCCGTGAATGCCGCCAACTAAAAAAATCCGCCGATTGGCGGTTTTTTTATTAGAGTCCACCCATCTGCGCCGATGCTGTGCCGTGATACGCTCGCAATGACAAAACCATCACCGTCGCACTTACATGCGCCCCCTCCAATGGTGGGGAATATAAAAAACGCGCCAGTGGCGCGTTTTTTATATTATTTAACCCATGTGCACATGACCGATGCATGTTCGGTGTCACCCGTACGGATTTTATGATGTGATGTGTCGCCATCAATTTTAACATCAATTTCAACCTGGGGCGTGTCGGGATTGATTTCTTTTTTGAAATTCAATTCGATACTGCGCAATTTGTGTTCATTACGATATGTGTAACCCACGCTTTCGGTTGCCCAAACGGCATAGACCGCATTATTTATATGCTGGTTCACATCAATGTCATCAAATCGACACTTGAATACATGCGTTTTTTCAGGCGTGAAATCTGGGAACTTGCAGAATATTCTGTCCCACGCACGCGCACCGTGCTGCACCAATTCTGGCACGGCATCGTCCAAGCGTACCGGACGGCGCGTTGCCATATCAATCAGAACCCACTGTGATGTCGCGCGTACCATCAGGCGACCGTCTGAACCGCGAACCTCAAAATCACGGGTGGCACGCAGCAATTCTTTCATTGATGGCCATGTGGAAAATGTCAGTTCTTCGCCCTCGCGCGGTAATTCAATAATGTCGACCAGATAGTGCGTTACAACCCACGCCATATTGTTTTCGGTCAAGAACGTACGCCCGCACCCCAACATTTCAGCGTGCGTGTCCGCACAACCCTGTAATTCATTCATCAGAATCAGCGGGCGAACGTACCCGTACCGGTCACACTGGTACGTTTGCAAAGTGCGTTTCACTATCAGTTTTTCAGACACGACTATTACCCCTGAATGTTTTGCGCAACGACAAAGTCAATCGCATCGCCCAACACGATTTCATTCGCACGTGCGGCGGATTTAATCACACCATGCAATGCCACAGGTGTATCGGACGGAATTGTCAATGTTTCCAGTTTTGCACCATTGCCAACCTTGCGTTCTGTGCGCAGGCCGCGTACATTGCGCAAAATGTCCAGCGCAATTTGCATATCAGCAACATCGGTATCACGCAACGAATCCACCACTGGGAACGCGGTCAGATGCAGGGTTTGCCCCCCTTCGACATCGCGATAAATTTTCTGCCACAATTCTTCGGTCAGGAATGGAATAAACGGTGCATACAGACCGATGATGGCACGCAGAACCTCGAACAAAGTCCATTGCGCCGCCAGTTTCGATTTGTCGTCGTATTTTTCTGGTGACCAGAAACGATCCTTGATAAATTCCAGATACTGGTCACAGAACACCTCGTAAAAGAATGTGTCAATGGCGGCACGGGAATTATAATTATCGTATTTGTCCAAATTGCGACGGACGTCTGCGATTGTTTTGTTCAATTCTGACAAAACCCATCTGTCTTCGATATGGCGGTCGGCAACCGCAACCGGCGTGGCCGATTTTGGATCAAAATCCGTCAGGTTCATCAGCGTGTACTTTGCCGCATTCCACAATTTGGTCAGCAGTTTCGAGCCACGCTTAACCTCGTCATCGCTGTATCTGATATCTGTACCGATTGGCGCGGTTGCAACCCAATAACGCAATGCGTCCGCACCAAACTTGTCAATGGTGGTCAATGGGTCTGTACCGTTACCCTTGGTCTTGGACATCTTTTGTCCCTTGGCGTCACGTACCAGACCGTGGAAATTCACCGTATGGAATGGAACATCGCCCATGACATAGATACCCATCATAATCATACGCGCCACCCAGAAGAAGATAATGTCCGCACCGGTGTACAGCAAATCAGTTGGGTAATATTTTGCCAATTCTGGGGTCTGTTCCGGCCAACCCAATGTTGAAAATGGCCACAGCGATGACGAGAACCATGTATCCAAGCACGATGCATCACGTGTCAATTCACGGCCACCCGATTGCGCAATCGCGTCTGCTTCGTTTTCAGCAACATAGATATTGCCATCGGCATCATACCACGCTGGGATTTGATGACCCCACCACAGTTGGCGCGAAATTGACCATTCGTGAATATCACGCATCCACGCCATAAACAGGTTATAGCGGTGTTCTGGCATAAATTTAACCTTGCCTGCCTCTACCGCGGCGATGGCCTGTTCTGCCAATTTCGGCGCATCAACGAACCATTCGTCACGCACCATGTATTCAATTACAACGTTGCCGCGTTCAGAATATGGTGTTGGAATAATCTTGTCATCGATTTTTATCATCAGACCCGCGGCGTCCAAATCCTTGATAATTTCAGCACGCGCGGTAAATCTGTCCATGCCACGATATTTTTCAGGCACAACATCAATGTCCGCCATTTTGGCATCACCCGTCAAAACGCACACAACCGGCAAATTATGACGCAAGCCAACCGCCCAGTCATCCTTGTCATGTGCGGGGGTAATTTTTACCGCACCTGTACCCTTGTCAGGGTCGGCGTGCACATCGGCAATAACCGGAATTTCAATATTGGTCAATGGAATAATTGCCGTTTTACCAATCAGATGTTTTAATTTTTCGTTATCTGGGTGAATTGCAATCGCCTGATCGCCAAACAATGTTTCAGGACGCGTTGTTGCAATTTCAATAAAACCACCGTCTTTTAATGGGTATTTGAAGTAATAGAACTTGCCATGTTCTTCGCGAACCTCTACCTCTAAATCCGAAATAGACGTTTGCTGTTTTGGACACCAGTTTACCAGGCGGCGCGCACGATAAATCAACCCTTCGTTATACATTTTTACGAACAGTTTATTTACCGCCGCAGACAGTCCCGCGTCCATTGTAAAACGTTCGCGTGACCACACCGGTGTTACGCCCAATGTGTGCAACTGTTTAATAATTTGACCGCCCTTGTCCGCCTTCCATGCCCATGCGATGTCCAGCAATTCTTGTTTGGTTTTTGTGCGTGGATTGATGCCGCGTTTGGACAAATCACGTTCCACCAATAACTGGGTTGCGATTGATGCGTGATCCGTACCCGGTTGCCACAAAACATCATAGCCACACATACGTTTATAGCGGCAAATAATATCAGACAAAACATTGTCCAACGCGTGCCCCATATGCAGATTGCCCGTCACGTTTGGTGGTGGCATCATGATGCAAAATGCGGGCTTGTCCGATTTAACATCGTTGTCCCAGAAATGATTATTGTCCCAAAATTCCTGAATTTTGGTTTCAATTTCGCGTGCGTTGATATTCTTGCCCAATTCAATATTCATTTTTTATTTGCCTTCGTATTATTTGTAATTACCCGCAAATCGTATCAGAATTATTTCAAAATTCAAGCACACATATACGCGCGCGTGCGCGACGCTTGACAAAACCAAAATATGTATTATTATCGTAAAAAAGAGGTGCGCGATGCAACCAGATTATTTGACAGTGTTAGAGCACACAATTCCATACACATATGTGTCGGTGCTGAACACGCCAGAATCCACAGAATATTTTATCGACCTGACCGAACCTGATGACGAGGAAGAATTTAGCATCGTGCTGAGTTGCCAATACGCAGGCGTGTCGGCGGGTGGTATGAACGCCATGTACACAATGTACGTCAATGGTGACATCGCATTACAGGCGATCAAACGCATATTGAACTATACGCCCGCCCCAAAACAAAGCACCCTGCGCAAGGGCAGAAAATCGCCCACCGTCGCCGACAGATTGGAAAATCTGATTCGCCTGTGTTCTGCCAAGGTGATTTCCCAAGAAATCGAGGCACGCAAAAATCACATGATAAAGAGTGCTTATATCAACACTAATAACAATTCAATCAGCTAGTTTTTCGCAACGCGAACGACGCGACAAAATGATACGCCATACACCGCCACTGCGCCCGCGCGCATCAATGCACGACGCAATTCTGAAAACGTTGCGCCCGTTGTCATAACATCATCGACAATCAAAATCCGTTTCCCGCGAATGCGATCGGGGCGCGCAACCCGAAACACACCATGAATATTTTCGGCACGCTGGCGCGCATTTTTATGCCCCATATCAGGACGATATGTGCGACGAACACTGTCCACGTCCAGACGCGCACCATATGCGCGGGCGATTGGCCGCGCCAGTAATGTCGCCTGATTATACGTACGATGAACCAAACGCCGATATGCCAATGGCACAGGCATAACAATATCGGGTGAAATATCCACATCACGCAATGCCCAAATACATGCACGCGACATAAATCGTGCGTATGCGGTGCGACCACAATGCTTGAACGGCAACATTGCCGCACGGGAAGCATCGTC